>CACZQT010000214.1 GCA_902783295.1 uncultured Lachnospiraceae bacterium | reverse complement strand
TTCCATGGTGATTTCCGCGTCTTCCGCGATCAGGAACTGATCCTTCAGCTGCAGCAAGATCCGCATGATCTGGATCGGTTCCATCAGAGAAGGCGTACCGCCTCCGAAATAGATGGTCCGTATCAAATATTCGTTTCCTAGAGAACGGAAGGAGCGTATATCTGTTTCCAGCTTCCTGAGATACCAGTTCTGCTCCTGCGGGGTGCCCACGGAGGAGCAGAAGTCACAATAACGGCATTTCTTTTCACAAAACGGAAAATGAATGTATACCGCCAGATCTTTTTTTCCCTTGTTTCCCTGTCCTCTGTTTATCATCGTTAATCGTCGCTGTCCAGCTTCAGGACACTCATAAAGGCTTTCTGCGGGATTTCAACAGTGCCAACCTGACGCATCCGCTTCTTGCCTTCTTTCTGTTTTTCCAGAAGCTTTCTCTTTCTTGTAATATCGCCGCCGTAACACTTGGCAAGCACGTCTTTTCGCATGGCTTTTACAGTTTCGCGGGCAATAATCCGGTTCCCGACAGCAGCCTGGATCGGAATTTCGAAGAGCTGGCGGGGAATCTCCTCCTTCAGCTTCTCGCACATCTTCCTGGCCCGCTCGTAGGCCGTTCCCTCAAAAACAATAAAGGAAAGGGCATCGACTTCTTCCTTGTTTACAAGGATGTCCAGTTTCACCAGGGGTGATTTCATATACCCGTCAAGTTCATAGTCAAAGGAAGCATATCCTCTGGAACGGGACTTGAGAGCATCAAAGAAATCATAAATAATCTCATTCAGAGGCATCTTATAGCGAAGCAGAGCCCTGGTCTTTTCAATATATTCCATGCCTTCATAAATACCGCGGCGTTCCTTGCACAGATCCATGATCGGACCAATGAACTCCGTTGTCACCATAATCTCCGCCTTTACAATCGGCTCTTCCATGTAATCGATTTCGGTGGGATCCGGCATGTTGGTGGGATTTGTCAGAGTAACCTCTTCCCCGTTCGTCCTGTGAATTTTGTAAACCACACTGGGAGCTGTAGTGATCAGATCCAGGTTATATTCCCGTTCCAGACGTTCCTGGATGATTTCCAGATGGAGCAGACCAAGGAAACCGCAGCGGAATCCAAACCCCAGGGCTACTGATGTTTCCGGCTCGTACTGCAGAGCCGCATCATTCAGCTGAAGCTTTTCCAGAGCGTCGCGGAGGTCAGGGTATTTTGCCCCGTCGGCGGGGAAAATCCCGCAGTAAACCATGGGCTGCACCCTTTTATAACCAGGCAGCGGCTCGGCGCAGGGACGGTCGCGGCCTGTCACTGTATCACCTACCCGGGTATCCCGGACGTTTTTAATACTCGCTGTAATATAGCCAACCATTCCGGCGGAGAGCTCATCACAGGGTATGAACTGGCCTGCTCCGAAAGTACCTACTTCGACTACATCAAAAGTAGCTCCGGTAGCCATCATCAAAATGGGCATGCCTTTCCGGACAGAACCGTCCATCAGCCTGCAGAACACAATTACGCCCCTGTAAGAGTCATAGACGGAGTCGAAAATCAGAGCCCGGAGTGGTGCTTCCGGATCTCCTTTCGGTGCAGGAATCTTTTCTACTATGGCTTCCAGAACGGCTTCAATATTAATTCCGTTCTTGGCGGAAATCTGCGGAGCGTCCTGTGCCTCAATCCCGATGACATCCTCGATCTCGTCAATCACGCGCTGAGGTTCCGCGCTGGGCAGGTCTATTTTGTTAATGACAGGAAATACTTCCAGATCATTGTCCAGCGCCAGATATACATTGGCAAGTGTCTGTGCCTCAATGCCCTGTGCTGCGTCTACCACCAGTACTGCCCCGTCACAGGCAGCGAGACTTCTGGATACCTCATAATTGAAGTCCACATGGCCTGGCGTATCAATCAGGTTAAAGACATATTCCCTGCCATCCTTTGCTTTATAAATGGTCCGGACTGCCTGGGATTTGATGGTAATCCCTCTTTCCCTTTCCAGATCCATGTTATCCAGTACCTGCTCCTGCATTTCACGCTGGGTCAGCAGGCCGGTCATTTCGATAATCCGGTCCGCCAGGGTGGATTTTCCATGGTCAATATGGGCAATAATACAAAAATTCCGGATTCTGCTCTGATCAAAAACTGGCATGGATTTCTCCCTTTTCAGTAATATTGTTCTGAACCGCCGGAAGGCACAGAAACGACTTCCGGTCAGCTGCTACCGGTCTTCCCGGAAATAGTTCAGGCCAAGACTGGCAGGCGGCTGGTTTTCCCTCTTGTTGCGCATGCTGGAAATCACCAGTACGATAATCGTCACAAGATAAGGGAACATTTTGTAAATTTCCTTCATGGAAAGATTCATTCCGGAAGGAATATACAGATACAGAATATACAGGCCGCCAAAGAGCATGGAGGCCAGAATGCTGACATTCGGACGCCAGATGGTAAAGATTACCAGCGCGATGGCCAGCCAGCCGCGGTCACCGAATGCATCGTTGGACCATACACCGCAGGCATAGTCCATGACATAATACAGACCGCCCAGCCCTGCGATCATACAGCCGATGCAGGTGGTGAAATACTTGTATTTCGTAATGGAAATACCGGCTGCATCAGCGGTAGCCGGGCTCTCCCCCACCGCTCTGAGCTGCAGACCGGTCCTCGTATGCTTGAGAACATAGGAAGCTGTCAGAGCAATGGCAATGGCCAGGTAAGCCAGAAAGCCATATGACAGAAAGATTTTTCCGAACCAGCCCAGATTTGCCGCAAAAGGCAGAGAACGGCTGAACGCCCGGCTGGTGGCTGAAAGAGCGATGGAAGGAACTTCACTGCCGCTCAGCTTGATCAGGGAACCGCCGAAGAAATTGCCGAAGCCTACACCGAAAGTAGTCATCGCCAGACCTGTTACATTCTGGTTAGCCCGCATGGTAACCGTCAGGAAGCAGTACAGCAGGCCCATCAGAAGAGAACCCAGCAGGCAGCAGGCCATGGGAATAAAAATCGTCAGAAAGCCGTTCATCTGATCCCCGGCTGACTGCTCGTACAGGAATGATCCGATGACGCCGCTGATGGCACCAACATACATGACACCGGGAATTCCCAGATTCAGATTACCGCTTTTTTCGGTGATGGTTTCTCCCGTACAGCCATAGAGCAGCGGAATGCTCTGGGCAACTGCCCGGGGAATAAAGGAAATCAGGTCAAACATCTTTATGCCTCCTTCCCGCTTTCAGAAACTGCGCTTTTCTTCCGGAAATGAATTTTATACTGGATAAAGAATTCACTTCCGATAATGAAGAAAAGTACAATACCAGTGAGGATATCACCGAACGAATGATTCAGGCCGAATACTGTGGAAATCTCGTTGGCTCCCTGACTGAAGAAAGTCAGGAGAAGGCTGCTGGCTATCATCGCAAAAGGATTGAATTTTGCAAGCCATGCTACCATAACTGCCGTAAACCCGCGTCCACCGGCTACAGTCGTAGTAATGGTATGGTGGGTACCGCCAACCAGCAGCAGTCCTGCCAGACCGCAGATCGCGCCGGACAGAAGGAGGGTCCGTATAATTACCTTTTTCACGCTGATTCCTACATAACGGGCGGTGTTTTCACTTTCACCGACAACAAGTACTTCGTAGCCATGCTTGCTGTATTTCATGTAAACGGCCATGACAACCGTCAGGATGAGAACAATCAGTACGTTCAGAAAGTACTTATGCGGACCCACCTGAGGCAGCCAGCCGGATTCTGTAGACTGGTTGATGATGCCGATCTGGCCGGCTCCTTTCGGAACTTCCCAGATGATAGAAAAATATGCTACCAGCTGGGTTGCCACATAGTTCATCATCAGCGTAAACAAAGTTTCGTTGGTATTCCATTTTGCCTTGCAGATGGCAGGAATCAGAGCCCATACAGCTCCGGCTCCAATGGAAGCGACCGTCATAACAGCAATCAGTGCCGCGTTCGGAATTTTATTCCCAAGAAGGATCATACAGGCCGCGCAGGCCAGGCCGCCGGCCAGAATCTGTCCTTCACCGCCCAGATTCCAGAAACGCATGCGGAAAGCCGGCGTCAGAGCCAGGGAAACGCACAGAAGAAGTGATGTTTCCTGTGCAAGCACCCATCTTTTCCGTCTGGTGCCGAAAGCGCCGTACAGCATCGTAGAAAAAACCTGGCCCGGATTGTCCCCTGTCAGTACCATTGTAACTATGGCACAGAGCACAATTGCCGCCAGAATAGCAACAAGACGGATCCCCCAGGAAGCATACCAGGGAAGCTCTTTCTTCTTACTGATATGAATCAGCGGAGTATTGGATGTATTATTCATGAGCTTCTCCTCCTGCTTTCGTCATCATCAGACCGATTTCATTCTTGTCTGCGGTTCTTCCGTCCACAATTCCGCTGACACGGCCCCCGCTGAGAACCAGGATGCGGTCACAGAGCTCTATAAGAACATCCAGATCTTCTCCCACATAGACAACGGCAACGCCTTCTTTTTTCTGTTCATTCAGGAGGTTGTAAATCGTATAGGATGAATTGATATCCAGTCCGCGGACTGCATATGCCGTAAGAAG
Source organism: uncultured Lachnospiraceae bacterium (assembly GCA_902783295.1). Lineage (GTDB taxonomy): Bacteria > Bacillota > Clostridia > Lachnospirales > Lachnospiraceae > UBA3305. The sequence goes on along the minus strand of CACZQT010000214.1, from coordinate 13,594 downwards.
AACTGTCGGAGCCGAAGCGATTTCCCGCCCTACCAGTACTTTCTGTACATTGCCGCCGCTTAAGCGCTGTACCGGCGTGGTTAGACCGGGGGTTACGACTTCCAGTTCCCGGACAACACGGTCAGCCAGAGCTTTCGGCGGTTTCCGGTTGGTGAAAACCGTATGACCACCCCGGTAAGAGCGAAGCATCATATTGTCCGTGATGTTCATACTGCCTACCAGGCCCATGCCAAGGCGGTCTTCCGGAACAAATGCCAGCGAAACGCCCATTGCCTGGATATGTCTCGGATCCATCCCGATCAGTTCCCTGCGGGAACCATCGTCTTCAATATATGTGATACTGCCGCTTTCCACCGGCTGCAGACCGGTTACGGATTCCAGTAGTTCCTTCTGGCCGCTGCCTGAAATACCGGCAATCCCAAGGATTTCCCCTGTACGGATATCAAAAGAAACATCTGTCAGTTTCCTGATGCCGTCGGAAGAACGCACAGAAAGATTCTTCACTTCAATCCTGGGTTTCGGATCCTTCGGTTCAGGCCGTTCTATATTCAGAGAAACAGCATGACCCACCATCATGTCCGTCATTTCCTGGGCATTGGTTTCGGATGTCTTCAGTTCTCCTACATATTCTCCTTTCCGAAGAACGGCTACCCGGTCACTGATCTCCTCCACCTCGCGAAGTTTATGGGTGATGATTACAACCGCCTTTCCGTCCGCTCTCATATTCCGGAGCACGTCAAACAGCCGCTCTGTCTCCTGGGGAGTCAGCACGGCCGTAGGTTCATCCAGAATCAGAATATCCGCCCCGCGGTACAGTACTTTAACGATTTCCACTGTCTGTTTCTGAGAAACGGACATATCGTAGATTTTCTGTTTCGGATCCACCTCAAAACCATAGGTACTGCAGATTTCACGGATACGTTTTTCCGCCGCATCCAGATTCAGACGTCCCTCTTCCTTCAGGCCGAGAATAATGTTTTCTGCAGCCGTCAGCACATCCACCAGTTTGAAATGCTGGTGGATCATACCGATTCCATAGGAAAAGGCTTCCCTGGGGGACCCGATATCCGCTTCCTTTCCGTCAATATAAATACTTCCGCTGTCAGGATAGTAAATGCCGGAAAGCATATTCATCAACGTGGTTTTTCCGCTTCCGTTTTCTCCAAGAAGCGCGAGGATCTCCCCCCGGCGAATATCCAGGTTTACGTCTTTATTGGCCGTAACCTTGCCGAAGGTTTTGGTAATATTCTGCATGCGCACGGCGGGAATCTGGCTGTCCAAAGATATTTCCCTCTTTCTTCAAAAAATCTTTTCAGACGGGAACGCAGGACAATCCCCCCATGTCCCGTAATCCCCGGAATAAACAGGAAAGAGAACCCGGGGGGATAACCCCGGGTTCTCCGGTATTCAAATCGTGTAAGGCCTCATCAGAACGCAGTATCCAGAAGAGTGATGCCGTCGATCTGCAGGTCGAAATAAGGAGCCGAACGGAATTCGGACTCATGGAAATAGCCGTCGGAAATAACTTCTGTATCAGCTTCATAAGCGGGATCCGTATCTACATCCGCCAGATAGCTGTCCAGAGCAGCGCCTTCCACGGTGAAAGCAGCGGTATCAAAGACATGAAGTTCGCCGGCTTCCAGAGCCGCCTTGACTTCTTCAACCTTTTCCACAGTACCGGCCGCAGCAACGTCTTCATTGATGTCGGTCAGAACTACAGAACCGGTAGCCAGAGTGCCGGTCCAGTCGGTATCGATCGCTTCGCCGTTCATGGCAGCGCTGATCGCATACACATAGTAAGGCGCCCAGTCGATTCTGGAGGAAACGATGAAGGTGTTCGGGCATGCAGCCTGAGTGCTGCCGTTGTAGGAAACATCCGGCACACCGCGGGTTTCGCAGGCAGTAGGAGCACCCATGGAGTCAGCATGCTGGCTGATCAGTACGCAGCCGTCATCCATCAGCTTGTTGGCGCCTTCTTTTTCGGCGGTCTCATCATACCAGGAACCGGTAAAGGTAACTTCCATGTTCACGGAAGGGCAGACATGGCGCATGCCCAGGAAGAAAGAAGTATAACCGGAAACCACTTCGGCGTAGGTGAAAGCACCTACATAGCCGACTTTGGCCTGATCCTCGGTGATGGTGCCGGCTTCAATCATCTCATTCAGTTTCATGCCGGCGGCAACGCCTGCCAGGAAACGGCCTTCATAGATGGAAGCAAAAGCATTGTGATAGTTTTCAAGGTTTTCGGTGTGAGCCTTTGTACCTGTGGAATGGCAGAACTGCACATCCGGATATTCCTTCGCAGCCTGGATCATGTAATCCTCATGGCCGAAGGAATCCGCAAATACTGCCACACAGCCGGCTTCCGCAAGGTCAGCTGCTGCTTCGTAGCATTCCTGTCCTTCCGGAACGTTGGTACGGATAACCGCTTCCACGCCCAGCTGCTCACAGGCTTCCTTTGCGCCGTTGATGAAGTTCAGGTCATAGGTGGAGTTCTCATCATGCAGGCAGATGAAACCAACCTTGACATCCGCAGCCTTTGCGGGAACTGTCAGCAGAGAAGCTGCCATCGCCAGAGCCAGGAAAGCACCAAATAACTTTCTCATGGGTTTTTCCTCCTTTTTTGGAAAAAATCGTCTACGGGACAACCCCGTATCTTGTGGTTTCAAATCCATTGACCACAGGATTCTAGTTTAGATGAAACAGGACGATTTGTAAAGTTCAAAGTCATGAAAAAGCTTATAAGAATGGTATCAATTCTGTAAAAGACTGTACATTTAAGACCCATGCTTTATCTGCGCCTTCTGAATTACCATACCCGGACTCTGCAGGCTCCGTTGTCCTCCGGCTCGACAGGGCCGGGAAGCGGTGCAATCCCTCTGTGAGCGCCTAAATAATCCATGTTGAAAACAATATCGGTGCCATCCGGATTTTCAAAGCGCTGCTCCGGTTCAAAAGCAAACCCCAGCGTCTCTGTACTGATCACACCATCGCGGAAATCTCCCATAAGTTCAAACAGGTTTGTTTCGAGAAAATACTTTCCGTCCTCTTCTATCAGAGAGACCATTGCCTTTTCATTCCCGCCATTCAGAAAATGTTTTTCATGTCTGCTGATGGTTGCGCCGTTAAAATAAGCATTGCCGTCAATCCAGACAGGGAGATGTGAAAAATGCCATTTAGCCAATGCTCCCATATCCGGGTCGCCTTCCGTATTAAAATGGGATATCCACTCTTCATACGAAGGGAAGATATCAAAAGGTGCAGTACCTGCCACACCATAATCGGGATGCTGCGGCGTCTTTTCCGGATCTGTAACCGGATACTGCTGTACCATCACATTATTATAGATCCTGTCGTCCCCGTGCAGGATTGTCATAAAGCCTGCCACTTCGGTACGGTGGCGGATATGATACGGTGTATAACGCGGCTCTCTTTGATCGTTGACAATGCTGTCTACTCCTGAATTGATCAGTCCGAACGATCCCAGCATCAGGTTATGGATACAGGCAATCCCTTCACTGGGCATAACGACGGAATACCTGGACAGAAGCAGGTTATTATCGATCAGTGTAGGTCCGTGGCCCACTTCAATGAAAACATCACAGTTAAACATGGCACCGGGAGCCTGAGAAAGACCTTCCGGCCTCTGGTTGTCATGCATCAGGTTTCCTGTAATTCTCGCTCCCTGAGCCTGCCAGTCGCACCATACTCCCATGATCGAATGATGAATATGATTTCTGCGGATTGTTACATCGATGGCTGCATGAAGCTTAATTCCGGCTGTTTCTGCACCTCCCAGCTGCTGGGAGTTACAGATATCGTGAATATGGCAGTCTTCTATGACGGAGAAAACACCGCCCATCCGTCCTACAATACCGGTCTGCTCGCAATGGTGTATATCACAGCGCCGGATGATGTGATGTCCGATATTTTCTTTCAGCCACCCATGGTACTGCCCGCGGCAGACAGCGTCCCGTTCCATCTGGGTAGGGCTCTTTACACGGCGGGTTGTAAAATACATGTCATTTTCCGGATCACGGTATTTCCCGAGAGAAATACCGCAGCAGCGGCTGTTGCTGATCTCGCAGTCTTCAATGATCCAGCCCCTGCTCCAGTGCGGGCCGATCATCCCGTCCTGGTAGGCGGCCGGAGGCGCCCATGTCGTGGCAGCTTTCGTGATTTCAAAACCGCTGACCGTAATATAATTTACACCTGTTTTATCCGGCATAAAACAGTTCCGGCGTACACTGATTTCCACTTTCTCCCGGTTTGGATCTTTCCCCCGGAAATTCGCGTAAAAAACTGTTCTGTTTTCTGACTGTTCTGAATACCACTTATATCTGGACTCCTCTGGCTTCCATGCATAAGGATCCGCTTCACCGAGCAGGCATTCTTCCAGTGATGCAGTTTCATACATCATCCTGTCATTCAGGAATACAGAACCCGTATGCCGGATCTTCGGGGCAAAATACCAGTCCCCGTAAACGTACGTCGTATACGGGTTATAGTTCCCGAATACACCATTATCCACCTGAACTGTCCATACGTCACCGTCATATCTGGTCCACCCGGTCAGAATTTCTGCGCCGGTGATAACCGCTCCCCGTATTTCCTTTGAGCGATAAACAATGGGAGCATCTTCTGTTCCTGCGTGGACCGGATTGACATATTCCCGGTAAATGCCCGGCATAACTACAATTTCATCTCCGGGAAGCGCGACGCGTGCGGCGTCATTGATGTGGCGGAACGGCGTTTCCCGACTCCCTGTTCCTTCCTTCGGAGCGTGGATATCCACATAGTAAACAACCGGTTTTCTCATAGCAATCCCCTTTCCTGGCAGTTTTCTGATCCTAAAATGATTTTTGATTCAATCAATCATATATTTTACGGCCTTTTTCATCCGGAATACCGCTGAGCCGATAAAAGAACGTATTTATTACATCACACCATTCTCTGGCATTCATTACCTGTTTACGCATCCGCTCTTCCGCCTCCGCTCTGTCACTTTCCGGCAGGTGGATTCCGGAAAGCAATTTCTGCATCCGCAGCGTCTCTTCATATCCTTCAAAATGATCATCATAGATGCGCTGAATCAATGTCCGGCCATCTCTCATCCGGAAGGTATAGGGCAGACGGTGGAAAAACAGGAGGTATTCATCCGGGCAGGCAGCGGAGTCCTCGTATCTTTCTGCGATTTCCGGAGGATACTGTTTTGTAAAACCTGTTCCGGCTGCTGTCCGGTCAATTCCCACACAGTTCCGGTCCGCCCGGTTATATGTTCCCCAGGCCTGGAATTCATACCCCCAGGGGCTTGGACCATAATGTTCTCCCGGATTTACCATCCAGCAGAGCCCAAGCGGAGAGGTGTATTTTTCATAAACAGAACTGCTTTGAAGAAGAAGTTCCATCACTCCCTCTTCTTCCCTGTATCCGTTTAAGAGAATCCACTCCCTGATCACCTGTTCGGGATCCCGGTACGGGTCCCATGCATATTTTCCGAAGGCGAAAAGGTTCAGCGAAGCAAACGGATGGCCAGTCCAGTTTGCGTCCCTTCCAAGATTGCTGACTCCGGCAATGGCAGTAATCTTTTCGTTTTTCAGATCCCGGAAAATCTCCCGCCAGACAGGCGGCATCGAATACAGGTCGATCTGATGGCCGGTATATTCCTGTGCCAGCTGCAGTTCTACAGCCATTTTTGTGGATCCCATACCGGTCAGCACCGGTGAAACAGGTTCCCTTACCTGAAAGTCATAAGGACCGTTTTTCACCTGAAGAATCACATTTTCCGCAAATTTCCCGTCCAGAGGATGGTAAAGATCGTAAGCAGCGCAAGGACGATCCGTTTTCGTATCTCTCCAGTCCTGGCGGCAGTTATATACAAAAGCCCTCCAGACCAGGATCCCTCCGAAAGGCGCCAGCGCTTCTGCAAGCATATTGGCCCCCTCCGCATGATTCCGCCCGTAAGTGGCAGGGCCGGGGCGGTGTTCACTGTCCGCCTTGACAAGGAAACCAGCCAGATCCGGTACAGCCTGATAGATTACGGCAGCCCGTTCCTTCCACCAGCAGCGTACATCTTCATCCAACGGATCTGCTGTTGTGAGCGGATCTGCTGCACGGCAGAAAGCATAATTTTGTACGTCCATCCCGGTCAGGCTTTTCTTTTCACTCAGAAACATGGGAGAAGAAAAATCTACGGACAGCATCAGCCTCACGCCAAACGGACGGAGGATATCCGCGAATTTCGCCACCTCCGGAAGCAGGTCTCCGATCAGCGGACGTGCAGATGCATCTGCATTCACGTTATTAATGCAAAGCACATTTATTCCCACGCTGGCAAGCATCCTTCCCAGCTGGCAGATCCGGTCCGGATCATACGAAAACGATCCGCCCTCGAACCATAGAGATCTTCCCGAATACCCACGCTCAACAGTTCCTTCAGGATTATCCCAGGAGTCCAGCATCCGCAGAGAGTACTTTGGTGTCTGAACGCCTTCCGGGAGAGACTTTTTCAGAATCAGATCAAAAATCGCTTCATACGTTCCGTACAGAATTCCTGTCTTTCCGCCCCGGATCACTATTTGACGTTCTGAACCTTCTTTCAGAATATAGCTTTCTCCCAGAGATTCATCAAGAACAAAGGAGAAAAATGGCTTTTGTCCACATCCGCCGCTTTCAGAGTCTGAAAAGAATTCGGCCTCTGAACGGGCTGCTTCCAGAGGAGATGTAAGCCTTTCCGCCATTGGTTTATTCAGAAATCTGAGCCAGACAGGATGTTCTCTCCACGAAGCTTTATTATCCATGGTTCTGTCACCCTCCGGGATTCTCCCGTACCTTTCCTTTCTCCGCGTCAAAAACCAGATACTGTCCCGGTGCCGGTTCCATCTCAGCCGTTTGTATTCCCAGCCAGTCACCGTTCTCTGACGGTTTTGCGGTTCGTATTCCTTCCTCAGTCAGTCCAAGTATAAAATTCTCCAGCATCCTTCTTTCAAACAGTTCTGTCCTGTGCGGGCAAAGAATAAACCGGAAGGGAAGGTCAAGGATCTTCTGCATATTTCTCCGGTATTCCATGACCGGGAGCGCTTCCGGGAAAAAGAGCCAGGTACAGGGATTCCAGTCATCTCCCGTCAGCAGTAAATCATAATCCCGAACAAGAAGAACAGCTGAACCCGGCGTATGCCCAGGACAGTGGATGACCTTTACCGACAGACTGCCGAGGTCATATACGCCTTCTTTCATTTTTAGGAGCGGCGGAAGCGGGATAGTGCAATAATCAGAATTCACCGGAAGTTTTTGGCTCTGCAAAGCTGCATCCCGGGCTCTTTTTCTCCAGAAATCGTTTCCGTGTTCCTTTGCCAGTTCCATATCTTCTTCAAAGATCCGGGCTGACGGGAAATAAACAGCACCCAGAATATGATCGTAATGTCCGTGCGTCAGAACCAGTTCTACCGGTCTGTCTGTCAATGAAGCAGCATATTCGGCCACATTTTCCAGGCCGTATCCGGCGTCCACCAGCCAGGCCTTCCGCTTTCCCGCCAGCAGCGTCATGCAGACCCCCAGCGGATCCTGTATATGAAATATACCCGGGAATATTTCTTCGTGACTAAATCCCATTTTGCAGGCCTCCTGCCGCACCAGCTGCAGCTGTCTCGTTCATATGTCACTCTTTGAAAAGCATCGGGAGGAAATCATGAATGCATCTTCTCCATACACTCCAGTCATGCCCTCCCGGGAATGTTTTCCGAAGGATATCCACCTTTTTTCTTTCGATAAAAGCATCATCTGCTTCGAATTTGTCAAAGAACTGGTCTTCCGTTCCCATTGCCCGGTAAAAAACACGGAAGCTTTCACGGAAACGCACGGGATCGTCCAACAGAGTGAGACGGTCACTGTCATCCTCTCCCCACGGAGCACGCAAAAAACCGCTGAACAGTCCTGCGTATCCGAACAGCTGCGGGTTCGACAGCGTCACCAGGCTGGTCTGATAACTCCCCATGCTCAGCCCGGCCATGGCACGGTTCCACTTTCCTCCCTTTACCGGGTACTTCGATTCAATAAAAGGAATCAGGTCCTCAGTAAGAATCCGGGGAAACAGACCGCTTCTAAGGTGGTCATCACCTTCCGGTTTTTCCTTTCGGGCCATTCCGTTTCCCATGACAATGATCATATCCTCGATCCGGCCTTCCGCCAGCAGACAGTCCGCAATACGGTTCACATGCCCCTGGAAGACCCATCCGGTCTCATTTTCTCCATATCCGTGCTGGAGATAGAGAACCGGATATTTTTTCGAACTGCAGAAAGCAGGCGGCAGATATACCAGGCAGGCTTCTGTCTTTCCGGTTACCGATGAATAAAACAGCTCTCTTACAACGCTCCCGTGTGCGATTCCATCCATCCTGTCCCAGTTCTCTTCCGGTACCGGAACATCGAAAAAATTCATGGGACGGCAGCAGCCATATCCTATCGGGAAAGCAGGACTCAGCACATCCGCGCCGTCGATCTTCAGAAAGAAGTACAAAAAACCCCTTCCCATATCGAAAGTGCCTTCCCACATCTCTTCAGAAACTTTCTGAAAGGAAAATTCTGTTCCGAAACGGTCAATCACAACGCGGGATGCATCCGGTGCTTTTACCCGCGCGAACACTTTTCCGTCAGGGAGTATTTCATATCCTATCTCTCCATCACGACTTGGTTCTCCATAATAAGGATCAAATGAAACCGCGGTATCCAGAGGCCAATCTTTCCTCATGCCTGCCCTCCTTATTCAACAAACGAAAAACCGGCAAACCGTTTTGTCCGCCGGTATTTTTGCTTTTTTAGAACTGTTCAGAACCGTCTTCCAGACAGTTATAGCTCCGGACAGCTGTTTTTTATTCTTTCACACTGCCAAGAGCGATACCCTTTACAAAATACTGCTGCAGGAACGGATAAACCACAAGAATTGGAACCGTAGCGATTACCGTTATGGCACAGCGGATCGTAATGGGTGTCGTCTGTCCCAGTGTCGTCATCGCTTCTGCCGTGGATTTCGCAGCATTCGCACTGGCCTGTGTAGTAGCCAGTTTCATTTTCAGCAGGTACTGCAGAGTATACAGATTCTTCTTTCCGCCGGCATACAGGTATGTATCGAACCAGCTGTTCCAGCTGCCTACCGCAACAAAAAGCGCTACGGTAGCAAGCACAGGCTTGCAGAGCGGGAAAATGATCTGCCAGAAAATACGGATATCCCCTGCCCCGTCAATCCTGGCCGATTCCACCAGAGCCTCCGGAAGATTTGCAATATACGTACGTATCACAATCATATTGAAGCAGGAAAACATACAGGGAATAATATACACCAGATACTTATTGCTGAGGTTCAGGGTTTTTGAAATCAACAGGTAGTTCGGAATCAGGCCGGCATTCACATACATCGTGAGAACCATGATTACCGTGATCAGTTTCCGAAGAACAAATTCTTTTCTGGAAAGTGCGTAAGCAAGCATGCTCGTCCAGAACAGATTAAGCAGCGTGATCAGCACCGTCTTGGAAGCTGAAATCCAGGCCGCTCTGTAAACGGCGGCATCCGAAAGAATGGACTTGTAGCTGTCAAGGCTGAATTTCCTGGGGAGCAGGCCGATGTTCCCTCTTAGGGCATCCGTACCTTCGTTAAAAGAATAAGCGACTGTATTGAGGACAGGATACAGGGTGAAGAACATCAGCGCGACAAGAATAATCGTATTTACAACCGGAAAGACCCTGTCGGTTTTTATTTTATTGGATTTTCCGGCGACTGCTGTTTTTTCCATGATCTTCACCTCCTAAACCAGCGTACTCTCATCCAGCTTTTTCGCGATTGTATTCGCTGTAAACAGCAGGATGATGGCTACAATACTCTTAAACATACCGGCTGCGGTTGCGACACCGTATTGTTGTTTGGAGATACCGTATTTCAGCACGAAGATGTCGATGGTCTGCGCCCAGTCTATTGTCAGAGATGAACTCAGGAGGTACTGGAGTTCGAAGCCTGCTTCCATAAGGTGCCCGATGTTCATGATCAGAAGGATGACAAAGGTGGATTTGATGCCGGGAAGCGTAATGTACCGGATTTTTGCGAACCGGCCCGCTCCGTCAATGGACGCTGCCTCATACAGACTTGGATCAATCGCCGTCATGGCCGCAATATAAATGATCGTATTCCAGCCGACTTCCTTCCAGACATTGATGATTCCGACCAGCCACCAGAACAGCTTCCCTTCGCCCAGGAAAAAAATAGGAGTCTTGATCAATCCGACGCCTGTCAGGAACTGATTAATCGGCCCGTTGCTGGCGAAGATATTCTGCGCCATACCGACAACAATAACCATACTGAGGAAATGCGGCAGATAGGTGACTGTCTGTACTACACGTTTGAAACCCGTATGGCGCACTTCATTCAGCAGGATTGCCAGAAGGATGGAGGTAATCGTGCCAAGGACCAGGTTGATTACACTCATCCCCAGTGTGTTACGGATACTCTGCAGAAAATCCGGACGGCTGAAAAGCCATTTGAAATTTTTCAGGCCGACAAATTCACTTCCGGTAATGCCTTTTTTGGGCTTGTAATCCTGAAATGCGGTGATCCACCCCCACATGGGGCCGTAATTGAACAGGAGCACATAAAGCAGCATGGGAACAGACATAAGCAATAGCTGCCACTGTTTCGTCAGCTTTTTTCCGAAGCCCGCCGAACCCGAACGTCCTGTGCTCAGTTCATTCTTTTTGGAGATGCTGCGCATGGAAACACTTCCTTCCTTTTCCGTGGAACAGAAAAGAGGGGGGGTGATAGCCCCCCCTCTGTCCGTTTATTCTAGTCAGGCAATCCTTGGAGGGAAACTGCTTGGGAACTTTCTATTATTCTCCCAGCACCTTCGCGGCTTCAGCCTGAACAGCTCCCCACATATATTCACCGAATTCGGTAGCGGAAGGAGTAATCTGTTCTACAAAGTCATCCCACAGTGCGTCAAAGTCTGCAGGATCACACATGATCAGTTCGGGAAGCATCTTGTCCTGGATGTCCAGGAAATCCTGATGGGCAATGTCAACCGGCGTATAGTCGATCTGCCATGCTTCACCGTAAGGAGCCAGTTCAATCGGAGGATTTACGAAATCCGCGAACTTCTGATAACCGTATGCGGACAGGAATGCTTTATCATATTCGCTCATCTGGCCGAATACGATTTCAGGCTGGTTGGCGGGTTCCCAGCAGTTCCCGGCCAGTTCGCCGTCCATGATCCAGCCCTGTTTCTTCGGGCTGCTCTGGGTGAAAGCTTCTGCTTTGTTGTGAAGCTTCCAGTTGTTGTTCAGGGAGTTCGCATACTGCTCTTCGGTCATCATCAGACGGCCGTCTTCCACATAATAATCTTCCCCTTCTACGCCCCAGTTGAACAGCATCTGCCATTCGTCGGACATCATCTCTTCCCACATCGCAACAATGCGCTCAGGGCATTCGCAGTTTACGGAAATACCGAAGCCGCGGCGAAGGTTCGGAAGGGAACCGTTTACATAGTGTTCTTCGATTTCCTTGCCGTCTACATATTCGGGATCATACACCAGGCCCAGGGCAACATAGGTGTTCTTGTACATGTTGGCATCCTGCAGAGCGAAAGTGGCGTTGTTGAAATCCCATGTCTGGTCGAACATGCCGAGAACCGTACCGCTGGACAGAGCAGCGATATACTGGTCGTAGTTCATTACGAAGGTATCGCGGCTGATCAGGCCTTTGTGGAACTGCTCATTCAGCTTCTGATAATACGCTTTCGCATAAGGCTTGTCGATGAAGGTTTCGGTATAGAAATCATCCGAATTGATGTCTACCAGGACCTCACCATCGTTCGGACGGCCCATCAGATGCTGTACCGGGTTGATCAGGCAGAAATGACGCCAGTCTTCGCAGAGAATGTCGAAACCGGTATAAGGAGTTCCGTTTTCATCTGTGGGATTCGCTTCGATGAAACGGTCCAGCAGATCGAAGTACTCGTTCAGCGTGTGGATCTGAGGATATCCGCCCCATTCAAGAACCTGCTTCTGGATGAAGAAAGCCGGTCCATTGACCTGGTTTACGATCTGTTCGCCATCAGCCAGACCGTAGTTGGGGATGATGTACATCACATCGTTTCCGTCCTCATCCTTTTCAATGATGCGGTTCAGCTGCGGTTCAATATGTGCCCACAGGCGAGGGGTCTTTTCGGGACTTACATAATCCAGCAGGTTGATCAGAGCGCCGTTCTGGATGATCAGGTCTGCGCTGTTGCCGCCGTCGAACAGATCCGGATAGTCTTCGCCGGCAATCATCATGCCAAGCTTTTCATCAAGGTCGCCTGCCAGAAATTCGAATTCAAATTTGACTCCGAATTCTTCCTCGATCTTCTTGTAGATCTTGTTGTCTTCCGCAGGCTGATCACCGGGATCACCGCGAAAAACTGTCAGAGTAATCGGTTCCTGCGCTTCTGCAGCCTTTACAGGAACGGAAAACACAGGGGCGGCCAGCATAGTCAATGCCAAAGCAGCTGCCAATACCTTTTTCATTTATTGCTCCTCCTTTTACGTAAAAAACGCACAACCGTAATTGATTACTGCTAGTTTCATTATATATCTACCATTATTCCGAGGTTTTATGCAATTAAATTCTTGCCTTTTAATTCTCAATTATTGCTGTTTCGAGGAGCTTTTACTGACACAAAATGACAATGTCATATTTTCGTTTTCGCTATGTTGTCCGTTTTGCTGCTTCAGAGCCGGTAAAACCGTGTCATTATGCCTGTTTCCAGGCGCAAAAAAAGGGACAAGGTTTAAATTCCTCGTCCCAGTTTTATTTTTATGATTTGCTGATATTCGCTACGTGATCGTTGAAGCTGGCCCATCTGGGTCTTCCGCCGCTTCCGCTCACAGACGGTGACTGCTGATAGGTCTTGTCAGTTCCGATTACCAGTGCCCAGTTCGGATCATAATAATATCCGTCGATCCTCACCCAGCCATGTCCTTCGCCGCCGGGTGTAATCACTTCTACATCCTTGTATCCGCAGGCGTTTGCAAGGTAGCCAAAAATCGCCGCGTAACAGATGCAGTCTCCATAGCCATGGTCCAGCATAAACTCTGCATAGTACAGATCCCAGTCATAGGTATCGCGGAAGGAATGCATGTTCCTGGGAGAGAAATGATTCTTGGCATACTGGAAAGCCGCCCAGAGACGGTCTTCTTTGTCGTCATTGGCATCAGTAATGGAGTCCATGATCTTCGCACAGCGTACCATTACCTCTGCCTTTTCTTCGGTATGATACGTAAGTATGGCTTTTCCGTTTTTTCCGAGCTTTACCCCGCTGTAGGTGCAGTTCTTCTTCATGGCACCGCCGGCTCCATAGGTTTCGTTAAAGCAGTAATAGCTGTCGCCGATATATCTCCATCCAATGCGCTGTACGCCGTTTGAATCGAAGTAATAGGTCTTTTTCCCTATTTTCTGCAGTCCCTTTACTTTCTTTCCCTTCTTGTTGTAATAGTAAACTTTTCCGTTTACCTTACGCCACACGCACTGGTTCATCTTTGCCGCATAGGCTGCAGACGGAAAAGCAGAAGCCAGCAT
>CACZQT010000213.1 GCA_902783295.1 uncultured Lachnospiraceae bacterium | reverse complement strand
GCAGATCGATCTCTACATCCAGGATATGACTGAGAACGAGCGCGAGATCGTCAAGGCCGGCTGCCTGATCAACTTCAACCGCAACCGGGCCAGAGGATGAGAACAGGGTATTCAGGACATGTTTCCGGACGAAGGACGCATTCGTGCCGGCGGATAGTTTGATGCAGCCTGGCCCGACTCTGACCGCACACATATGATTTGAACGAATGGACCTGCAGGCATTTCCACGTGAAGTGTCTGCAGGTTTTTAGATACAGACTAATATGTGAATATTACATATACAGGTTCTATGCACATTACATATACAGGTTATATACACATTAGATATACAGGTTCTGTACACATTTTTATATGCGGGCTCAGCATGTTTTTGCGGGTGGCGGGGACTTCAATTTGACCGGCACAGCTGTATAATAATACCAAAAAGAGCCATAAAAGAAGGGGAGATAGTGTGTCATGCAGATCAGGATCAATGTCAGGGGAGCATCCCGGAAAAAAGCTTCGATCATTCAGAAGACCGCTGAGTATCCGGATAAAAAAATGACTGTGGAGGAGTTTCTTGCCTGGACGGTCAGACAGAATGTCAGGGAATACAATGAGCGAAAAGACCGGGGGACAATACTTCGTCTTTTTTCAGGGGCGCAGGAAGGGGAGACAGTCGAGGACGTGCTGAAGAGCGGCATACAGCCCGGGAAAGTGACGTACGGAGATTCCATGGATGACAGAAAAGCGGATGAGGAGAAAGCGGTAGAGAACGCGCTGCAGTGTTTTGATGACGGAATCGTGGCGCTGTTTGCGGACGGAGTGCGGTACAGGAAGAGAAAAGAGCTGATTCCTCTGAAAGAACAGAGCGAAGTGACCTTTGTCAGGCTGACCTTCCTTGCAGGGCGGATGTGGTAAGGGAAGAGCAGATATGGCAGGGAAAGAATAGATTTGGACTTCATGAACACGGGAGGGTGTGATGGCATTTGATTATAACTCCAGGACAAAATGGGAAAAGGAAAGAATTGATCAGTGGAACAGGGACCATCAACACCAGATCGACGCAATTTCAGGACAAACATGCCCCGGGAAAAAGGAGCTGCTTGATGAAGTGTGCAATTTCAGCAGCTACCCTCACTGCGGCTTTCCCGCCATCCGCAAGTGGGTGCGGGAGAATATAAAGAAAGAGGCCGGTTCGCAGAGCCTGAAAGAAATCCTGTACGAGAGATGCGCGGACATGGTCGAGCTCCTGGTGCCGGCCCAGTACCGGGAGGATTTCGACTATATGCTGGAGCAGTTTGTGGATTTTCAGTACACAAGGTCGCTCTTTCGGCCGACGGTGAGGACGGCAGATCCGGCTGCGCATGTGCTCGATGCCTTCGGTCTCATGCAGGGCTATAAGGTCCTGGGGATCTACGGTGTCACGCCTCTGGAATACCTGACGGAAAAAGCATCGGCGGACAGTCACAAGGGCAGTTTGCAAGGTTCGGCCAAGGACGCAGAAACGGTTGCGGATGCGGATGGCAGCGCAGAAGTAAAGAGCGGCATCAATGACGAATTCCTCGATTTCAAGCACAATGACAATTACGCCCGGGATCTCCATATGGTACAGTTTGACGATATCCTGGCCGCGCGGATCGACCGGGGCGATGCGGCTGTGATCGAAGCTGTACAGGAAGCCCTTTTAAGTGAAAATAACACGGTCATCGTCACGGTCCCGCTCATCAGGGCGGTCGTCAAATCACGCGACCAGGGACTGCATGAAATTCTGGCCAGGTTCCTGGTTGCCGCAAGGCTTCAGGAGGGCGTTCGCCAGGCGGTCTGTGAGAACGCGGACTGCGGAAGGGCGGAGGCCTTTCTGACGATTCTGAAGGCGATCGAGGACAATGGCATGCTCCGGTTTTCAGCGGTCAAGCGCGCTATTGCCACCTGGACGGGGATCTGTAATCCCGAATCCATGGACAGAATATCGGAAAAACTCCTGTCCGGGATCGGCGGGGCGGTTCGTGACCGTCACAAGGCAATCGCGATGACGCGGACCGATGACAGTGTGCAGATCGTCACAGGCCTCTGGGCGCTGGGCTTTTATGAGGCACGGGATGCGGTGGACCGCATGCTGGAGATCGTGGAGAACGGGTCGAGGAACCAGCGGCTGACTATATCCTATTATAATCGATATATGCAGTTTTCGGAGTACAGCGAACAGGCTGCGCAGAAAATCCTGGAGACCTATCCGGAGGACCCGGAAATGGCAGCTGCCTTTATGCCCACTTATTTGGACGCAGTAGACAGGACCGTCCGGAACTGTATCCGCAACGCAAAAAAACAGCCGGTCTATGCTGTTTCTGAGGATGATCTGACCTACCTGCCGCTGCGGGTGGAGAACTATTTTGACAGCAGGGAGCAGGCTCTGCGCCACTATGAAATCCTGAAGAATCTTGCCGCCGGCATGAAAAAGAGAAAAATAGAATACACCCCTCTGGTCTTCCCCTGGTACGGTGCGGTGCTTGACAAAAGTGATCTGACAAAGAGGATTGCCCTGATCGCTTATGCGCTGCAGGATCAGGCTCTGATCGATGAAGTCTGTGTCCGGCTGACGGATATCATGGATTCCTATTACAACACCAGATTTAATTACCTGAGGATCCTGCTGCATGCCCCCCGGACTAAGATTCAGCGGGAAGCGCTGATCGGCTACGCGGCGGACAAAGAGAGCTTTACCAGAATGGCGGCCTGTCAGATCCTGAAGAAATTGCAGAGCGCAGAGGATCCGGACCTAAGGATCACCGACGACGAGTACAGGCAGCTGGAGATGCATCTGCGTCTCAAAAACGAAGAGACCCGCCGCTATGTGATCGAGCTGCTGGAAGGTCGGGAGGAAGCGAAGAAGGACGAAAGTATCAGGAGACTTTTGGGCGGCGTACAGGGACAGACCGATGCGGCAGCTTCAACCGGCGGAGGACGGAAAAAGAAACCGCTTTCCGCTGCGGACAGGAAAAAGAAGCCGCTTTCTGCTGCGGACAGGGAGCAGATGCGCCTTGCCGGGCTGGACATGCTCAAGCGGCGCTGCGAGAAGAGCGAAGAGGAAGCAAAGAAAGGGGCAGCCCTTCTGCGTGAGATCCTGCCGGATGATACCGGCCTCTCCGACAGGGAGAAAGTCCTGTACGGTGAGATCGCTGCAAGCGGGGGCGCCGGCAGTATTCTGAATACGGAAGGCTACGGACTCTATGACCCTCAGGCAGAGTATGAACCGGTCCTTCCGGAAGAGAAGGTATCTCTGCAGGCCTATTTTAGTCTTTCCACAGAGCAGCTGGACGGGTATTTTGACAGGATCCGGAAATTTATTGAGGATCACGGCAGGCTGGAATATACCAGTGCCAACGGTGACATGCAGCTGCTGGAGAACGGCCTCTACATGATCAACTATGAATACAGCGGCTCTATAGAGACACGCTATCCCTTCCCGGAGCTCTGGGTGGAGGTCTATAACACCATCATCCGGGAGCCTAGGGTATTTTTCAACCTGTACTTTGCCATCCGCAATGGCTTTGACGAGACGGATGTGAAGGATGTCGAGACTTACCGGAAGGCCGAAAAGACAATCTTTGGAGAAGCCTGGTCAGGCTATCACTATGGGGATCCGAAATATACCGGCAGCCGCGGCGGCCACAGTACTTACCAGACTATTCTGGATATCATCTCCAGCCAGCAGCATCTGGTCCTGCCGCCGGAGATCGCAAGGGTTGCAGTCATGCAGGCCGTCAATCTGCCGGAAGAGGTCCGCTGGATGGAAAAGGCACCTTCAAAATATCAGACTTATTATACACAGCAGCGCCCCGCGCTTTGTTTTCTGCGCACAGACAAGTTCCGGTCCATGCTGTCCCGCGCCTGTCATTACGAAAATGACAGGGAATTCACGGAGGTATTTCCGCTGCTGTTTGAAGTGGACCGGGTCTATCAGTTCGATGCACATGAACCGAAGAACTATACCAATAGCTCCCGCAATATTCTTTCCATATATTCCTATGTCAAAGCCTGCCAGCTTGGCCTGATCACAGAGGACTATCTGTACAAAGCGGCTTTTGAGATGATAGGGCTGAAGTTTGCGGTCGGCCAGTTGGGCGAACTGTTCCGCCCTTCGCTCATGATCAGCACACTTCGCAACGTTCAGGAATATATGCCGGTGGATCTGGAGAAGCGGACGATTGATAAAGAGTGCCGCTTTTATCGGCTCTGCGCGGAAGTCTACAGCAGGCTGACGGATTTGATCCTGGATGTGGAACTCAAGCGCGGCGACACACCGACTGTTTTTTCGGAAGCTGTCTCCAGGATCTCCATGATCGAAGGCATACCGCGTCTGATGGAGATTCTGTGCGCCCTTGGCAAAGAACCCCTGGACAGGAATACCTATTACTCTTTCAGCAGCGGAACCAGTAAAAAGGAGTGCCTTAGCCATCTGCTCAAGGTCTGTTATCCGATTGAAGAAAGCGGACAGAAAAAGGGAATATCCGGCAGCGCCGCCTCCGGTGCCGCCGCGGCTTCCGCAGACGGGAGAGACGGATCTGCGCCTGAAAGAGAAACGGCAGAGGATCTTAAAAGAGCGGTGAAGCAGAACAGGATCTCCACAGACCGCCTGGTCGAGGTGGCTATGTACGCGCCGCAGTGGCTGGATCTTGTAGAGGAGGCCCTGGGCATAGAAGGACTCAAGAGCGGCTGCTATTATTTTATGGCACATATGAATGAGCGCTTTGATGATCGCAAAAAGGTCGTCATCGCGCGGTATACTCCGCTGCTGCCCGAAGAACTCAACAACGGCTGTTTTGATACAAACTGGTTTTTCGAAGTATACGAAAAACTCGGAGAGAAGAATTTTGCAAAGCTTTACAAGGCGGCAAAATATATCGCTGACGGAAGTAAGCACACACGTGCCAGAAAATATGCGGATGCCGCTTCCGGCAAGGTGGACCGCGACGAGCTGGAAAAAGCGATTGCGGACAAGCGCAACAAGGACCTCTTGATGAGCTATGGTCTGATCCCTGTAAAGGACAGGCAGGACGCCCTGCACAGATACGGATTTTTGCAGAAATTCCTCAAGGAGAGCAGGCAGTTCGGCGCCCAGCGCAGGCAGAGTGAGGCCCAGTGTGTGCGGTATGCGCTCAAAAATATGGCGACGACGGCCGGCTATGTCGATGAACTGCGCCTGACACTGGCTATGGAGACGGAGCTGGTGACGACGAATCAGCAGTATTTTGATGGAATGCAGATCGGAGGATATCAGGTCCGGATCCTTGTGGACAGGGACGGGAAGGCAGAACTCAGGCTGTCAAAAGAAGAGGGGGGCAGAGTTCTCAAGTCCGTACCGGCAGCCATAAAAAAAGAAGAGGGTTTTCTTGCCGTCAAAGAGTTTGCGGCAAAGCTCAAGGATCAGTATGCACGGTGCGCCGCCATGTTTGAGCGGGCTATGGAAGAGGAGGAAGTCTACAGCTTCGGCGAACTGCTGGATCTGTGCCGCAATCCGGTGACAGCAGGAATACTGGAAAGGCTGGTCTTTATACGTGAAGGCGCGGCACAAAAAGAAGGCGGGAACTGTCTGACGGGAACTATGGAGGAACTGAAAAAAGCCCATCCTCCGCTTTCCCGTGAGGAAGGACTTCTGGTGGCTCATCCGGTCACCCTTTGCAAGCTGGGAAAACTTACCGGGTATCAGAGGGTGTTTTTTGAAAAACAGAAGCAGGAAGGGACAAAACAGCCCTTTAAGCAGGTGTTCAGAGAGTTTTATCCCAAACTGGAAGAGGAAAAGGATGCGGTGGACTCCAGGCTCTTTGCCGGATACCAGATCCAGCCCAAAAAAACGCTTGCTGTACTCCGAGGCCGCAGGTGGGTGGCCGACTATGACGAAGGCCTGCAGAAAACCTTCTTCCGCCAGGGGATCGCCGCGACGATCTATGCGCTTGCGGACTGGTTTTCTCCGGCGGATACAGAGAGCCCGACTCTTGAGTATGTCTCGTTTTACGACAGAAAAACCTATAAACAAAAGAAACTCAGCCAGGTGCCGGACGTTCTCTATTCGGAAGTCATGCGAGATGTGGATCTGGCGGTCAGCACAGCCCATGTAGGCGGTGTAGATCCCGAGACCAGTCATTCGACCATCGAAATGCGCCGAGTGATATTTGCTTTCAACATGGAACTCTTCGGCCTCACCAATGTGACATTCGAGGGCACGCATGCCTTTATCAAAGGCACCCTGAACAATTACAATATTCAGCTTGGGAGCGGCGTGATCCACAAAGAAAGCGGCGGCATGGTCAATATCCTTCCCGTGCACTCGCAGCAGAGAGGTAAGATCTTCCTGCCTTTTATTGATGAGGACCCCAAGACCGCCGAGATCCTGTCGAAGATCCTCTTGCTCGCAGAGGACCATAAGATCAAGGATCCTTATATCCTGCAGCAGATCAGATAAAAAATGAACAGGCGTCAGATCCTACCTGTTAGGACGAAGGGTATAATGAAAAACACTTCCTGCACCGAAAGGTGCGGGAAGTGTTTTTCATAAAAAATGTTTTTGGCAAAAAGTGTTTTTATTAAAATTTTCTTCCTGAGCCGGAGTGGGAACTGCCGCTGGAACCGGAGTATCCGCCGGAATAGGAGGAGCGCCCCCCTCCAGAGGAACCCCTGGAGGAGCTGTTTCCTTTGGACCGGGGAGAATATTGTCTGTTGACGACGGAGTCGATGAGCGTTTCATGCACTTTTTTGATCTTCAGACTCCCGGGGACCATATAGGCGTCTGCATCCTCCTTGATCTCCGGGGTCGCCATACGGGCTTTTGCCCTGGCCAGGGAGGTGCCGCCGAAGATGAGGCCTGCCAGCATTTCCAGGATGGTGAATATTTCCCAGGACAGAGCAGACCTGGGCACGCGGCCGGTCTTGAGCATATGTCCGGAGAAGTCCAGCCAGCTGTCGGCAGCCTTGTAGTACTCCTGGCTGAGGACCATGTCATTGACTCTGCTCTGCAGTCTGTTTTTATTGACATCCGTAAACTTTTTGAGCCCTTTTCCGAAGGCGGAAACCCGGGTATCCCCGGAAGCGTAAGGGCGTTTAAAGATGGTCAGCTCCAGGCCGTCGTAGTCGTCGCCGAAGCCGTAGCCCTTGAAATACCAGAAGCGGTCCGGGTACTCTTCTCTATCCAGGATTCCTTCATTGAGAGCGGTATGGATCACGATATCAAGGTCGTATTTTTCGGAGACTGCGGCGGCTTTTTCTGTCAGAAGACGGATCTCATCTTCTGTGAACAGTCCCGCCTCGTCGATCACGCGGGGAGCGGTGTCGTCATGGAAGCGATTAAACACTTCTTTTGAGAGAAGAGCCCAGTCCTCGGAGTAGGGGGATCCTGTTGTATAGAGCCGACGGAAGTTTTCGATCCAGTCCGCGACGCCGGTGCCATAATCGCCGGCTATCATGTGCTCATAGAGAAGGTCATCGATCTGATTTGCAAGGGTTTCTGTATACAGGCCCATGGTCTCGGGACCTGTGCAGCAGGCCCACCAGCCGCGGTCGTAGGGATCCATACAGATCATGAGGCAGACGCCTTCGCGGTCCTCACCGATGCCGTAGCCGTTGAAATCGTAGAAATCCGCGGCGTAGACCGAGTGGGAGAGCCCATGGGTGGAGACGTCCGTAAATACGACAATATCCTTTTCGAGCTGTTCACGGAGCTCCGCCAGACGGGCTTCCATGGAGGCCTCTTCTTCATCACTGAAAATATCCGCGGTATCGACGATGCGCGGCGCATCCGGATCGTGGTAGAAGGGGAAGGTTTTAGGCTCTTTGGGATACCAGGCAGGCATATCGGCCCCTTCGCCGACCCGGAGGGATTCATCGGGTTTTTCTCCGTCAGGCAGCATGCGGTCGCGGTCAGACAGGGGGCCTTCGGCAGTGAGTAGCTCCAGTTCTCCACTCATGGCATCGCTTCCGGATTTTTCCTGCTGTACTTCGGATGCAGTCAGCGTCGCACTCTCCGCGGAAGATTCTGTTTCAGATTCTGTTTCTGCCGCATATGCGCCGGTACTTCCCGCGGGGAGTGAAAATGCGGCGGCCGCAGCCAGGATCAGGATCAGAAGCAGGGCGGCAAGGGACAGGCGGCGCCCGTATCGTGAGCCGCCTTCGGTATTATTTTTCCCCGGGCTGTGCTTTTTGAAAATGCAGGCGGGGATAAAAGATCTGTTTTTCATCGCGATTCTCCATTGATCGACAGGTGTAACTGTTACTGGGATCCTCCTGTCATGCTCACGCCGCCTGAGGACGTGAACATTGGGGATTCTTCATTGCAAAAAGCTTCGCGGGCGGTTTTGAATGAATTGGAAATTCTTCATTGCAAAAGCCCCGCGGGCGGTTTTTGAAGGATCAGAATCCCAGCAGGTACTTGGCGACAGAGGCTGCAAAGAGGCCGCCTCCCACGATCGCAAAGCGCTTTAAGAAATAGAGGGAACTGACACCTGCGTCTGTCGGAATATCGCCCACGACCTTGCCGGTCTGGCCGTTGACGGCAAAATGATAATTAGTGCCCTGGTAGGAAATATCAAACATATAGACCGGGAAGAGAATATATTTGGCGTCGATATTCATGTTCAGCCTGCCGCCGGTCCGGCTGGCTGCAACGTAACCGGCTGCGGTCTGTGTATCTGCAATGGAATAGTAACTGTTTCTCATCCGCCGGGAGGCACGCTCGGAAATGTCGTCTTTTTTCTGATCAAAGCGGTCTGCCGTAAAGCCCGCCAGATACCGCATGTCAAAGGGTTTCGTCTCGTCGGTATCGAAGGGCTCGAGGGAATCCATGAGGCGGTCCTCCACCTTGCCGCTGGCATCGACGGGCAGTTTGTCGAAAGCCATGGCCGCCTCGCGCACCAGCTGGTAGTAGTTGGTCTGGGTGATGATATAATCGCCGTTTCTGGAAGAAGAGGACCGCTGTGCCTTGTAGGTCAGGGTTCCCTTCACATCTCCGGAAAAGACCCAGAAAGGAACATAGACGCCTGTCACCTTTTCCATCCGGCTCTCCGAGAAGAAATGTCTGGGCAGGAGCTTTTTGTCCCTGTAGAAATGGTTGACGGCTGCCGGCAGATCCTTTGCCTGGATCTTGAAGGGGATCACCCCGTCGGGACGCAGCTTGCCGGAAACCTTCTCGGTCAGTACGATGTTGTTGCCGCAATAGGGGCATGTGAGAGCCATCTGCTCCGCAGGGGCAATGACTTCGGCGCCGCAGGAGACGCAGTTGTAGATGGGCAGATCCATGGCGTTGGGATCCGTGACCAGGTCGTTCAGGCTGTTAAAATCGAATCCTTCGATGTCGTCGGAGCCGGTTTTGGCGGCCTCTTGTCCTGTATGGCCGGCTGCCGTGTGTGTCTGCGCGGTCTCTTTTTCCTTCCCTGGCTTTTTCATTTCTTTGCCGGTCTTTTTCTTTACCTCTTTGGGAAGTGCTGTCTTTGTGCCGCAGTAGTCGCATACCAGCATTCCCGAAGCAGGGTCAAATCGTAGCGGAGCACCGCAGGCCGGGCATTTCTGTTCTGCAATCTGACTCATACGTATTCTCCTTCTTTGCCTGTAACAATTCTGATTCAACTGTTT
>CACZQT010000212.1 GCA_902783295.1 uncultured Lachnospiraceae bacterium | reverse complement strand
TGTAAAGCCAGCAGACGGCCATCCACTGACACTTCCGCGTTCATATAGGCTCCGTCAATATCCAGTATAAGGCGCTTGCCAGCCCAGGCTTCCGGTATCGTCAGGCTTTTTTCATAAACGCCTTCGCCATCCCCGAAAAAACCGTTTGGCGCTCCGCCTAAAGCAGATGCCTTGCGGGGCATGTTCACAACAAAATCGTGCGGCAGATCTATGCGCAGAGCTTCACCTTTGTCCGGCGCCAGAAAAAACGGCTCCCGTTCCCGAAAACTCCAATCCAGATTCAGGCTGTGTTTACGCATCAATAAGCTCCTCTCTTGCTGTTTTATTCCGTTTACAGGTTTTAACCGAAAAAGGGAGCATGATTTTCAGCATGCTCCCAGGAAAAGAAGGGTTATCCTTTGATTGAGCCAATCATAACACCCTTCACAAAATACCGCTGCAGGAAGGGATAAACCACCAGAATCGGTACCGTGGCTACAATAATGGTGCAGTATTTCACCAGCATACGGAACTGCTCCTGTTGGCTCTGGCCTACGGATCCAATCTGAGTCATAGCAGACGTATCGTTCTTCAGCAGGATTTCACGCAGCACCAGCTGCAGGGGATATTTGTCCTTGCTTGACAGGAAGATGGAGGGATTAAACCAATTGTTCCACCAGTAGACCGCGTAGAACAGGGTAATAACCGCGATTGTTGCCTGCGCCAGCGGAAAGAAGATACGCCACAAAATGATCCAGTCGTTGGCTCCGTCCAGACGGGCTGTTTCCTCCAGGCTGTCCGGTATGCCGGCAAAGGAGGTGCGCATGACCACCAGGTTCCAGGTGTTCACTGCCACCGGCAATATAATTCCGCTAAAGGTATTCAGCAGGTTCAGGTTTTTCACCATCAGATAGAACGGAATCAATCCGCCTTGGAAATACATGGTAAATGCGATGAATTTCATGATGATGCCGTTCCAGTAACAGTGCTTGCGGCTCAAGCCATAGGCGGCGGTAGTCGTCAGGAACATATTCAGCAGCGTACCAGCGCCCATATAAATCAGTGTGTTGCGAAAACCGATGGGAATGTTCGGGTTCTCAATCACCAGTTTGTAACCACGGAAGGACCATTCGCCCAGTGGCCACACCATGATCCCGCGCTGGGCATACAGCAATACCGGGTCACTGATGGAGCACACCAGCACGTACCACAGCGGATACACACAGATGATACAGAGAATCGCCATGATCACATTGTTGACAACCTGGAAGACTCTTTCCCCACGAGTCATAAGCTTTTTACTTTTCTGCATCGTGATCCCTCCCTTACCACAGACTGTTTTCGGTGAGCAAGGCGCTCATCCGGTTAGCGAAAACCACCAGGAGGAAGTTAATCACAGAATTAAACAGGTTGACTGCCGTGGAAAAGGAGAAATTGGCATCCACGATACCTTTGCGATATACATAAGTGGAAACCACATCAGCCGTTTCATAAGTCAGACCGTTGTAAATCAGAATGATCTTCTCATATCCCACGCTCATCAGGGAACCGATGCGGAGAATGAGCAAGATGGAAATGGTAGGCAGAATGCCGGGCAACGTTACATGGAGCACCTGCTTGAACTTGCCAGCCCCATCCAGGGTAGCCGCCTCATATTGCTCCTGGTCAATGGCAGACAGAGCGGAAAGGAAGATAATGGAATCCCAGCCCAGCCGCTGCCATACCTCCGACCCGACATACACCGCACGGAAATATTTCGCGTCACCCAGCAGATTGGCTGGGTTTTCTACCCCGAGCATTTTTTGTATTTCGCCGAACAGACCGGTCGTGGAGCAAAAGTCTGTCAGAATACCGCACAACACCACCAGGGAAATGAAGTAGGGCATATAGGTAACTGTTTGCACCACCCGTTTATACTTCATTGCCCGCATTTCATTGAGCAGCAGCGCCAGAATAATCGGCGCGGGGAAACCCACCAGCAGGTTATAAAAGCTGATCAGCAGCGTGTTACGGATGGTACGGTATGCGTATGCGGAGCGGAAGAAATCACGGAACCACTGCAAGCCCACCCATTCGCTGCCGGTAATACCGCCCTTGGCTTTATAGTTGTTGAAAGAAATAAGGATACCATACATGGGGCCATAGCACCACACGATATAGAAAATGATCGTGGGCAGAATCATCAGGTATATTGGCCAGTGTTTTTTGAAATCCTGCTGGATGATATACCTGGTAGTAGGCACGGCATAACTGGAGCGAATGTTGGCGTTGGCCCGGGTCGCGGCAATTTGCTGCCCGCGCAGCTCCATGGTACGCCCGGTTTTCCGCCAGACAACCACAATCAAGTTCAGCACGGACAAACCCATGGCGGCCATCCAGCCGATGGTAAATACCAGCGAATCCTTTACAAGGCCAAACTCACCTTTCGCCTGATAGGTGATATCGAATCGGAACATAAATACCGTCACCGCCAGGAAAAGCCCGCTGACAATGGAATAAACAAACTTGTCCGGCGCGAACAATGCTACCACGATGCCTATCAGCGCAAACAGGATCGCGCCGATCACCATCGGGTGCGGTGACCCGGCGGATTTACCCGCCGCCGGTGTGTTGCCCAGTAAAAAGTCAAAGCCAGTGAAGCTTACAGCTTCATCCGTTTTCCGGTCCACCGCATTCAACTGGGTGACAAACAGCAGGCTCAGCAGCGTCAGGACACACAACGCGACGATCACAAATCTTTTCCAGTCCGCCGCCGTACTCCCGGGCGCTGCTTTCATTGCGGTAGTCATGTCGTACTCCACTCCCCATCATGTTTCAGAATCAGATTTTTCCCGGCTGCCAGGCACAAGGCGCGGCACCCGCTCCGCGGGCCAGACCGCCGCAGCGGAATTCGATAAAAGAACCGGGCGAGGACAGGCCCCGCCCGGTTTGCAACGGATGATTAACGAGCGTTATAGCGATCCAGCGCAGCCTGCTGCAGTTCAATGGCATCTTCGATGCCCTGGCTCTTGATCTGCTCGACGAACGCGTCAAAGTTGTCCAGGGGTTCCTGACCGGTGATGAATTTGTAGGTCATCTCGGTGCGATAGGTATCGATGTCAGTCATGATGCGGGCCAGCTCAGCAGATTCCTCGGCAGTGGGTGTAATCAGCGGCATGAACCAGTCATGGCCGTCCTTGCCCCATTCGTCAATGCACTGCCAAACTTCGGGCTGCATTTCGTAAGCGGTAGAGTCACGCAGATAGCCCCAGTTATGCAGCTTGAACAGCGGATACACGGTCCAGAAGTCCTTGTCATCACCCTTGGAGATGATGCCGGTATCTTCATAAATCCATTCCAGCTTCTCCTTGCCGTTACCGGCGTCAACCCACTTGTAGCTCACATTTTCCGGACCATAGGAGCACAGGTCGCCGCCGAACTGGCCATACCAGAAGTCCTTCCAGCGAACCACAGTTTCCGCGATGCCTTCTTTTTCGGCGCGGGTGGTCAGCACGTCATAGTCGGTACGCACGATGAAGTCCGTCTGCCGCAGGTGGGTCTTCTGTCCTTCATAGGAAGTGGGCATGCCAACCGCCAGCAATTTGTATTCGGGATTCTTGTTCATGCCGGTCACCTTAGCCTGGCCGATTTCGCCATAAGCGGAGCCGAAAGCACCATAGGTGCCATCCGCCATCTTGGCCTGGTAGTCAGCGTCGGTGATGGTGGCGAAGTCAGGATCCAGAATGCCTTCCTCATACCACTTATGCAGCAGCGTCAGGAAATCTTTGTAGCCGGGCTCAATGGGACCATAGGCGGCAGTGGTGCCATCCTTGGCGATCCAGCCATAGGCAGAATCATAGGAAGCGGCGAACTGATAGTTGGTTCCCACACCGTACCACTGAGGAATGTTGCAGCCCAGCAGGGTGCCAAACTTGTCCTTGAACACATGCAGCATGTTGTCCCAGTCTTCAATGGTCTTCGGCGGTTCCAGGCCGGCTTTTTCAAGCAGATCCTGCCGTACCCACAGACCAGACCAGGGGCTGGAGGGCACATAGTCCAGCATGTACCAGCAGATCATCGCGCCGGAATCCTGCTTGGCATCCTTGGCGATTTCCGGATAGTGCTCGAACAGATACTGCAGATTGGGGGTAAAGCCCTTCTCAAAGTAAGAGGAATAATCCATGTACACTCCGTCTTCCACAGCGGTTTCAACGCCACCGGAATAGGCGGGCGGAGTGGAGAACATGTGGGGCAGGTCGTCAGACGCTACGCGCAGATTGAAGTTGTCGGTTTCAGAACCAACCGGCGGATACACCCAGTTGATTTTAACACCGGTCACTTCTTCCATCTTCTTGAAGGTTTCGCAGTCTGCCAGGGTATCCATCACGGTAGAAGAGAAGCCGCGCCATACGTCGATGGTGATATCTTCCGTGGTGATCGGCAGTCCAGACTGATCCTCCGAGCCAAAGTGCTGACGATAGATGGTTCCCAGTTCTTCCGCGGAGGCGAAAGACGCAACCATCATCAGGGCCAGCAGCAGGCACAGGATGCTTGCCAACTTTTTCATGAAACAGGTCCCTCCTTAAAGATAATTTGTTGTCCCGCCGGATCAATTGAAAAACGCAGAAACAGACAGGCGGTGTGTCTGTAATTCCCTGAAAAACAGAATGACCTCATCCGACCCTGCAAAAATGAACAGTCAACCAAGGACATGTAATCAGTCACGAATTTCGTCCACGAAAAGAACAAATATCATGGCAAAAATATGACCTAAAACTACTATCAATAATACAATGGATACGCAAATCTGTCAAGCTGTTTTTTGTCTTATTCTGCATGAATCTGGACAAATATGATTGCTTTTCCTCAGGACGCGTCTGCCGAAAACTGAAGCAGCGCTTCTTGCAGGGATTCCACCTGCTGCCGCTTGATCAGGAAAAGGGTCAGCCCATCCCGACGCACAGCGCAGTAATCCTCGTCGTATTCCAGATACTCCACCAGCAGTTCCCCAGGCGCTACATCCAGATGATAGCATACGGAAAGCACTGTTTCGCCCTGCAGGAAGTAGTCCGGACTGATTTTGGAGGTGGTCATGCCAACGATTTGCTGATACAGCTTGCGGAAAGCCGAAGGGCTCCGCACTTCTTGTCCGTTAAAGCGATACACGTCGCTGGCGTTCTCTGCCTTCGGATGTTCAATGTCCAGCTGCCATTGCTTCCCTCCGCCTTCAATGACGATCCTGTTCACTGCCCGGATGTAAATCAAGTTGGCAAACTGGTCCACCAGATAAGCGGGCGTCGCGTTTTCCAGAAAACTGACTGCTAAGACGGGCGTTAAATACACAGCCTGCGTGTCGTCCACCATCAGGTAGGCTTGCTGCCCGTCCGGCGTACGGTTTCCCACGCGAAACACAAAAGTTTCCTGGTCTGAAAGGTTTTCCTCGCTCCGGGCCTGCCGCACCGTCAGACGCCAACCGCCTTCCGCCTCCAGGCCTGTGTCCGTCAGTTCATCCAGTTCTCCGGCATAGGCGGAAAGAGACAACGCCGCCACGTCTTCAAACAGCTGCTGCGTTCGTTCCGGATTGGCCGTGTGATAAAAAGGCTGCCGCAGCCGCAGAGCGGATATAGAATAGCCCTTGTCCTCCTCCCCTTCCTCGGAATAGCCCACTTCCAAAGTATCACTGCCCTCTGCTTCCAGCACCAGACTGCGAATGAGGTTTTTGTCCAGAGCGCCAGGCATCGCCAGTGTGTGCAGAGCGCTGCGTACCGTGCTCAAGCTTTCCGCTGCCGAAGCATATAGCAGATAGACCGCCTGCGTACCCTGCCGCATAAAATAGGAGGCCGTGGAAGTCGGCGCCCTGTCGCCAACACACCATGTGGTTTCCGTGCCGTCCGTATAGCGAATAGAAACGATGGCCTTTGGCTCCGCCAGCCCGTACATCGCCAGATCGTCGGCATGATCCGTCACCAGCCGGTTGGCCGTCAAGCTGGCTGCATAACCTACAATCGCCTCCGCCTTGCTCTGGTCCAGATCAAAATCAGGCTGTCCCTTGAGCGTGTAGGGGGCTTCCGAACCGGAATCCCGCGTTTTTCCGTTCACCACCGTGCAACTCTGCGCCGCCGTGGTGATCGTTACTTCAGCCACTTCCTCCCGGGATCGGCTGATCAGCTTCACCGTTTCCGGCTGTCTTGCCGGTACAGTGCTCTCTTCCGCAGGCTGAGGCTGCGTCCGTCCGCTGATAAAATAAATACACACAGCCAAAGCCAGAGCGGCCAGGGCTATCGCCGCCAGCAGAGGCCGACGGTAAACGCCGGCTTTTCCGCCTTGCTTGCCGCTGTTTTTTTCGCCTTTCAGCTGCTCCGCCGAAGCCAGTTTTTTCTCAGGTTTCATTACAGCCGCCGCCTCCTGCGCCACACAATCACGCCTACCGCCGCCACACACAGCGGCACAGCGCCAATCGCTACAATCCCCATGCGCACCGCGATGGCGCTGTTGGGAATAGACAGCGTGGAGTTGGTCATCACTTTGCTGGAAACATCCACTGTGTTGTCGCTGTTAATCAGCCAGTCTATGACCGTAAGGGTAAAGTTCAGATTATAGGTGTAATACAGCAGGTTGGAATCCGCCAGCATATAAGCCGAATCCATCAAAACAATGCGGACGTCCTTTTCCTGATCCATATTCTGATCCGCGTCCAGCATCGCAAGCGCCAGTGTCTGGGTGCCCGGTGCGCTCCGTTCCGTGCCATTCACCACCATCGCCCGGTTCGATGTGGTCAGCAGCCTGGTATACACCGTGCCGGATTCTGGCAGCAAAACCGGTTGAATGGGCCGGGCCTGAGGCACAACCAGGTTGGTGGAGCCGATTTCCATCAGCCGTGCGGTAATTTCGTGCTCCGCATCCAGGATGGGTACCAGGTTCAGGGTGCTGGCGTTCCAGTAGCGCTCTGTTTCGTTTTCATTTTCATAAACCACCCCATCGCCGAAGGCCAGCTGATAGTAGTCCAGCAGCTTTACAAGATTCGGCAGGCCCGCGGTGTCCACCTGATAGCCCAGGGACACCAGCAGCCGTCCCCCCGCCTCCAGCCAGGCCCGCAAGGCGGCCGCTTCGTCGTTCGTCAGATCCCGCGCCGGGTCCACTATCACCACCGCGTCGTTCTGCATCATGCTGTCTCTCTGTGCGGATAAATCCAGGGACGTTACCTCATAGTTCCGGGTTTCCAGCGCCTGTTTCAGCATCGTGCAGGAGCTGAGTGGCACTTCCCCATGTCCGGTCAGGAAAAACACATGGGGCGTGATGGTACTTGTAACATATACCAGCGCGGTAGTCACATACCGTTCCAGATACAAATAGGTAAAATGATAGTTCCCGTAGGTGGTGGTGCCGAAGTAATCATCCCGGTTATAGATTTTCACCCGGCTCTCGTCGGCATTGGTCACAATCACAGCGCCTTCCTCCAGGGCGGCTTCTCCGGCAAGCTGGGCCATCCGTCCCGGTTCAGTCACCGGATCGATGTTAGCGATATGAATATGGCGGTTCAGCGCATGATACTTTTCCAGTACGGCATCCACCTGCACCCGCAAAGCGCTTTCCGCGCTGGTCTGATACACAGTATAAATATTCACATCCTGATCCACAAGTTTCAGCACATCCAGCGTTGCCTGGTCAAACTCCGTGGCGTTCAGGCCGTTCACATTCACCGCCCAGGCATGGGTCTGCTCCAGCCGGCCAACAGCTACGTTCAGCAAAATCACCGTGGCAAAAACCGCAATGGTCAGGAATGCGGCAAAACGTCCGTAGCGGAACCTGCGCTGATTCAGCCGGGCAAAGAGCCCGGTCTTCTTTTTTTCTTCCATCTCGCTCACCCCTCGCTCCACCGTCTTCTGTCAATTACCCGCACCGTCAAAAACAGCATCAGGCCGGCAAACGACAGATAATACAGCATATTGGCAAAGCTCAAGCGGCCTGCGGCAAACTGATTGTACCGGGAATACAGGCTGAACCAGCTGAGCACCGGCCGTAAAAACGACAGAAAACTCGGAAGGGAAAAGGATGCGGAAGAAAAAACACTTTCCAGGATTTCCAACAGCAGATTCACCCCCAGCGTGAGCACTGCCGCGGATACCTGACTTTCGGTCACCGCGCTCATCAGCAGGCCCAAGGCCACATAGCAAAGGCTCAGCTGCAGGAAGCCCAAATAATTACAGGCGATGGCCGCCGGATACATACTGTTCGTATACGGTCTGAGCAAGAACACATACAGCAGCGTACAGCAGGTGGTAATCGCCACGACAGATGCCGCTGCCATGAATTTGCCCAGCACGATGTCCCAAATCCCGCGGGGGGAAGTGATCAGCAGCTGATCGGTTTTCGTCCGCTTTTCCTCGCTGAACAGCCGCATCGTCAGGATCGGCACGGTCAGCATGAAAATATAGTTCAGATTTCCCAGCAGTGTGGCCACCGACGGGGTCATGCTCATCACATTGCCCAGGAAAAACATCAAACCGCCCAGCAGCAGGAAAATGCCCATAAATACATACCCAATGGGCGTCAGGTAATAATTTTGCATTTCGCGTTTCCAGATTGCCCGCATATTATGCCTCCTCCCCGCTTTCCCCTGTCAGATGCAGGAACACGTCTTCTAAATCCAAATCCACCGGTTTCTGCATCAGAATCGGGCAGCCCATATTTGCCATGCGGGTAAACACCAGCGGCCGCACATCGCAGCTGGCGTCGGCTTGCAGCAGGAAATCAAAGGTGTTTTCTTCCTTGCTCCCCAGGCAGTCCACCTGGCGTATACCGTCTGTTTCGCGCAGGGCGTCGTACACCGCTTTTTCCGCCCCGGCAATACGCAGCTGGTATTTTCTGATGTCACTTTCAGCATGAATCATATGTGCCATCGTGTCTTCCGCCACAATCTTGCCCTGATGAATAATCACCAGCCGATCGCATACGTCCGCCACCTCCGGCAGAATGTGACTCGAAAGCACAATCGTGTGGTCTTCGCCCAGCTGGCGAATGAGCCGACGCACCTCCAAAATTTGCTTCGGATCCAGCCCCACGGTAGGCTCGTCAAGAATAACGACCTCCGGGTTGCCCACCAGCGCCTGGGCCATGCCCACCCGCTGGCGATAGCCCTTGCTGAGATTGCGAATCAGACGTCCGCGGACGTCTCCCAAGCCGATCAGTTCCGTAATGTCTTTCAGATGGGCGGCAACCTGACTGCGCTTCACATCCTTAATGGCGCACACGAAGCGCAGATATTCATTTACCGTCATATCCAGGTACAACGGCGGCATTTCAGGCAGGTAACCGATGCGGCGCTTTACTTCTCTGGGGTTATCCAGAATATCGTAACCATCCAGCATCACCGTACCGCTGGTAGCAGAAATATAACCGGTAATGATGTTCATTGTTGTGGTTTTGCCTGCGCCGTTTCGTCCAAGAAAGCCCAGAATTTCCCCCTTCTGGATGGAAAAACTGACATCATTCACAGCCAGCTTGTTTCCATATCGCTTTGTCACATGCTGAATTTCAATCATGAAGCTGTCCAGTCCCCCTTTAATATACCCGCCCCGCATCACCGCAGGAGTTTTTTGCCGATATTTGTTTGTCCAATCATACGCAAATCCATCAAGAAATTATATCATAACCCCGACTTCCTGTAAACTGCCAATAAACGCCTCATGTCAGTTGGGTTGTTGAGGGGATGATTTCCAAGTCATCCCGGTGGCAGGGAGCAAATAAACTCCAGATCCTTTTCGCAGGCCGCCAGATTTTTACCCCGGCTGAGGTCACC
>CACZQT010000211.1 GCA_902783295.1 uncultured Lachnospiraceae bacterium | reverse complement strand
TCTCCTCTTCGGATCTCTCTTTTTTTCGCTCTCCGCAATGGGGACAAAGGCTGTCATTCATGGCGCGGTCCTTCCTTTCATCGCATTCCGCATACCCCCGGGGGGTTTGCTTACGGTGAGCATTATATACCCCCTTGGGGTATATGTCAAGAGAACTGCGGGAAAAAGTTCAGGCTTGGACAGGCGGGAGACAGGGGGCGGACTTATGTCTCCGCATGTCTCCATGTGTCTCCGCCCCGTATCCATCTTACTTCCCTATTGCAATGAAGCAGGATGTCATGTATACTACTATAGTTATGCCGGAGAGAAAGACATTCCGATCTATGCCCGGCAAAAGCGGAAAATCACTGAACTGAAAAGAAAACGCCTTGAATCAGAAAAACTTGATCAGGAAAGTTCATCAGTTCTGTCAGAAAAAGGAATAATTCTTTATGCATAAATACTTGAGAGCGATTGGCTTCAGTCAGTATATACGGAAAAAAGATATCCGGGAACTGCTGGCACTGGTCAAGCAATCCCCCGATTCTTCCCTTTATCTGGGAGACGAAGGGGAAAAATACGGATATTTCGGAAAGAGCTTCGGGGAAAATATCGGAGTCCGCCTCTTCGGGGAAGTAAAGGAAAACGGAGAGGTTCATGAGGAATATTATTATCCTTATGTACTGAGCCCTCTGGTATCCAGCCGTCAGGACTGCAGTGTAGAGCGGCATTCCGACCGTCTGGCCTTTGGGGGAATTATCGATGATCCGGGTATGGGGATCTCCCTGATTTTTTACCTGAACAACGGAATTGAATATATGTACCGGCAGCGTCAGACGAGCCGTCCGCTTCCCATGAAAGGGGTATCTCTGAACGGTCTCTGCATTTCCGGAAAAATTCTGCTGCCCGTCAGGAAAACGCCGCAGGAGAAAGAGAAGATTAAAGCGGCCGCCGCCAAGCGCGAAAACCTGGTAGAAGCCGCTAAAAATGGTGACGAAGAAGCTATGGAAAGCCTGGCAGCGGAAGATATGAGCATCTTCCAGAACGTTTCCAGGCGGATCATCCGGGAGGATGTCTATTCGATTGTGGATACCTGCTTCATGCCTTACGGGCTGGAATCCGATCAGTATTCCGTGGTCGGAGAAATCCAGAGCGTCGAAAAGATCCGGAATTCCCTGACCGGCGAAGAATGCTGGCACATGCAGATGGAATGCAATAATATCCAGATTACTGTGACCATCAATACGGTTGATCTTCTGGGAGCGCCTGCTGTCGGCCGCCGTTTCAAAGGAGACATCTGGCTGCAGGGAACTGCCATTATGGACTGAGGCAGACGCAGTCCGGAAAAGTACAGGGATGTCAGTTATGAACAACAGATGCCGGGAAGTATCCGGGAGATTCGTTCTCCCGAAGGCTTCCCGGCATCTTTTCGTTTACCGGATTTTCAGGTTCTTCAGATGTGCTTCTTCAGAAAGGCGATCATCCCGGCTTCCACTTCATCCCGCAGGCCTGCGTAATTGTGAATCTCATGGCGGTATCCGGAATACAGCTTCGTTTCCACCTGATGGCCGGTCTGTACCAGCCAGTTGGAGACCTGATATACGCCGGTCCCGAACTGCCCTACGGGATCCTGATCGCCGGCGATATTGTAGACCGGGAGAGTTTTCGGCACTTTTTTCGCCCAATCCGGACCGGTGATAATATCTATCATCTGGCAGAAATACAGAAAAGCACGATTGGACGTGGGTTTGGTGAAGGCATCGAAAGGATCCTGCGCATGGTCTGCCTGTACATAAGGGTCGTCACAGATCCATTCGTTTCCGAGTTTCACGCCTTCAGGGCAGCGGGAGAACATCCAGCCCATCAGCATGGCTCCTACGGTAGGTTCGGAATCTTCCCCTTTTCCTTCCGCCACGAGCTTCTCCAGGTAGGCAATCCCGTCCTTCGCGGTAGGGAACTCGCCGCTGGTTCCGCAGAGAATGGCGCCGGAGAGCTCATCCCCGTAACTGGCGATATAATCCCGGGTAATAAAAGAGCCCATGCTGTGTCCGTACATGAAGTACGGAAGATCCGGATATTTCTCTTTGACGATGCCTGTCAGGGTGTGCTCGTCTTCCATCATGGTATGCGGCCCTTTGCAGCCCCAGTCGCCCCAGCGGCCATTCTCCACGGCCGTTTTTCCGTGTCCGACATGGTCGTCTGCCGCCACGATGAAGCCGGCGTCCATCAGTCTGACAATCATGTGGAGATAGCGCCTGGAATGCTCCCCGAAGCCGTGCACCAGCTGTACGATACCTGCCGGTTTGGCCGCCGGAACGTAGATCCACCCATATACCGTGTCTCTTTCATTGAATGACGGAAAAGATACTTCGTGCAGCATAAGTCTGCCTCCCTTCTGGCACAAAACTGCCCGGGCGGTTCCGGCCGCCCGGTATCTTATCTGAACAGGCCGGCTGCTTCACCCTGCCTGTTTACTCCTCATCTGCCGGATAGCGAAGTCCCCACTGTGCACGTATGCCGTCCATCAGCTTCATAACGAATACGCTTTCGGCAAGAGGCATGGAAGCGCTTTCCCACTGCCCCTCCTGAAGCCTCTGCCGGGCTTCGAAGAATTCATACTCATAACCGGTAATCTGTTCCGGGACAGCCACCTGCTTCAGCAGACGGTCGTTGTCATCATAGGCAGTAATTTTCTGCGGATTGTTGATGTTTTCGACGACGATGTATCCCTTTTCCCCGTAAAAGATTCCCTGGCGGTCGGAGCGGCTGTACATACCGGCCTGGATGGATGCAGTACGCCCATCACGGAAAAACATGGTGATATTTTCCCAACCGTCCACTCCGTCTTCCGTCATCTGTACAGAGGATTCCACTTTTTCGACATCATCTCCGAAATGCATCAGGGCAAAATTGAGGCCATAAACGCCAACGTCCAGAAGTGCCCCGCCGCAGAGATCCTTTCGAACCATACGCTCTTTATCGCTGATCGCATAGCTTAAAGTTGCGTTGAGGGCATGGATTTTTCCGACAATCCCGCTCTCGATCATTTCCTGGATTATGCGGCGTGAAGGCATATACCTTGTCCAGATTGCTTCAGCAGCGTACACCTGATGAGTTTTCGCGTACTCCAGCACCTTTTCCGCCTGTGCGGCATTGGCTGTAAAGGATTTTTCGCAGAGAACAGGCTTGCCGTGTTCCAGACAGGCCATCATCTGCTCAAAATGATGGGAATGAGGCGTGGCAATATAAATCAGGTCTATGTCAGGATCTTCCATCATTTCCAGGTAACTTCCGTAGGATCTGGGAACCCCATAGGCTTTGGCAAACTCTGCGGCCCGCTCTGCCGACCTGGACGCAATTCCCAGGCAGCATATGCCCTCCGCTTTCTGGATGGTAGGGACTACTACAGCTGCAATTCTTCCGGCGCCAAGTACACCAACGTTCATAAAGCACACCTCTTTTCTGATCTTTATCTTATAGGTTACGGAACAGTAATCTTAATACGGGCAAACACGCCGTTCTGGGCATATGCATAGATATAGCAGCTTCCCTTTTTCTTCGCCGTAACCTGGCCCTTGCTGCTGACTGCAGCGACGGATGCCTTGGAGGATTCATAGGAGACAGCCCGGTGGACGGCTACAGGCAGTTTCAGGCTGACCGGCGTCACGACTGCCTTAAGCTTCGTGGACTGTCCTTTCTTCAGAACCAGGGAGGAAAGAGCTGTATATTTCTTCAGCGGCTTTCCTGTTTTGTCAAGTTTTGCCTGGATGGTCACCTTCTTGATATTGCCGGCCTTACCGCCGCTCGTTGCCACATGCACAATTTTGGAGGTGGAAAGAACCTTATTCTTTTTGTCCACGGCAACGACCAGGAATTTATAATAGGTTCCCTTCGCCAGGCGGGAGGTGATCTTCTTTATGGCTTTTGATTTCGAGGAAGCAGAGGCTTCGCCGATCTTTACCATTTTGGTCTTTTTGCCGCAAAGACCGCCGTAGATCACATATTTTTTCGCTCCGCTTACCTTTTCCCAGGCGAGTGTCACGGAAGTTTTGGTCTGTTTCGTGCTGGTTAGTTTCAGCAGGCGGAAAACGCTTCCGGGAAGATCTTTTTCTCCCCTGGCAGCGCGGATCGCAGCATCTGCAAGTTTGAAGGAAGCGCCTTTTCCAACCTTGGTCCCATCCGCTGCGGGCTTCAGATCTTCTTCTTTCGTGGGCTCCTGAGGAACCGCACCGCCGGGAGTCTGGGTTTCGCTGCCCGGAGTCTGAGCCTCATCGCCGGGCCTGGTTTCATTGCCGGGCTTTGTTTCATCATTCCCGCTGTTCACCGGCTCATCTCCGGATACAAGGGCATAGCAGTGTATATTGACGGGCCCCATGGTTTCCTGCAGAGCCGTACTGGTTTCTGTACCGGACCGGATATAGGAATCCGGAGCTCCAATGGTCCAGCCTTTCCATGTCCACCCGGACGGAAGCTCTTTCACATCCAGCACAAAACGGGTATTGGACTCCACATCCCAAATGTAATGCGGTTTCCCGCAGGATTCCCTATTATAAACGAGCTCGAATCCGGAAGCCTCTGTGACAGCCTCCCCCGTTTTTACATTCCAGACCGTGGCCGCAAGGCTGTAGAGCTCCTTCGGAACGATCTCCACTTCCATAGCCCTGTTCCGGTTGGGGCCAACGATCCAGCCATAATCATAAGAAGTGCCCAGGTTTTCTTTGTCGGCAAAAAATCCGCCCTGAGGTACCTTTATACTCTGATATTTCTCATCAATGGTAAGGTCCTTTGCACAAACCGCAGCGTCACGAGGATTCTCGGCTGTGTTTTCGGCTTTTATATAGGTCCCTTTACCTTTGACGGTGACCGTTGTTTCATCTGCATCCAGTGCGATTCCTCTTTGATGGGTGGCTGTCAGCTCTACGTGAGCTCCGTCCGAAATTGTAAGCGGGGCCCAGGTCCGGAAACCTGCATAGGATGCGGAAGCCTTCAGGGTGCCGCCTTTGATGACCGCGGTACAGGGAGCAGGTCCTGGAATCCAGTCAATCCCATAGCTTTGAATGTCTGAAGTGGAAACAGCTTCCAGGGTTCCGCCGGTCATTAAGAAATTGGCACCATTGTCAGTCTGCGGAGTACGTATAGGAGCGGCGCTTTTTTCTTCGTCATGAGTCTCGGCTTTGCAGAGCACGCTGCCGCCGGTCAGGGTGAACCCGGCATATATATTTATGGCCACGGCATGACCACTTTTGGAGTCACAGCCTGCCGTCAAAGTCCCGCCATTTACGGTGAGCAGATCTGCTTCTATGGCCGAAGCGGTGTATACCGCAACTCCGGTGCAGTTATAACTAACATCCAGGGATCCTCCGTTCAGAGTGAGAGATCCATTGACAAGATCTACCGCGGAAGAAAAGCTGTTGGCGCTGCTGGTGAAATCAATTTTGATATGTCCGGAGTTGATCACCAGTGTTCCGCCGGGAGCCTGGATTCCCTCAGCAATGGTAAGGGTGCCGTCACCTTTTACGGTCACATGACAGCCTGCGATAATAAGCTTGCGGATATCGGCATTCTTATCCATCGTGAGGACCATATCTTTATCCACGCGATATGTTTCCCCGGATGAAAGAGAAGAGGCATTGACTGCTCCATGTATGTCCTGCTCCGCTCTTGCTGTACCTGCACCGAGAAACAGGATCAGAACAACTGTGGGAATCAGCAGAAGAACACGATGTATTGACATAAACTGCTGCCGGAAATGTCTCATGTTGTATCCCTCCTTAAAAGTAAATCAGACACTCTGAGGAAACTCCGGTTTATTCCGTGTTTCCCTGGAAAACCTCAGGCGGGTGCGCAAAGAATGCGCTGTGTGCTGCGCATTTCACGTGGGAAACGCTCTCATCGGCATCTCCTAATACACCACAATAATCATAACAAAAAGAGGATATTTTATCAACTGTTGATTTGCAGACTGCACGCAGACAGCCGGGACAGGGGGACTGTCCCCCTGTCTTTCTGGAGACCGAAATCTTGTTGCAGCTTTCTTTTTCTCATGGTATAGTAAATGCGATATCCGCGAAAGGCGCATCCTCTGTGACTTGTATATCCCGGGGGTGTGACGGTGAAAAAATGATTATCAGATAACCTGTTTTCAGTACATGCGAACATCGGGAATCCCGAAGGGGCGTCTGCTCTTTCGGATTGTTTGCGTAGACTTAAAAGCCGGTTGTCTGTCATTTTTTCAGGCGGATTTTTTATATGCACATAAGACCGGGAAACGGCAGTGCCTTCAGAGCAGGGCAGCAGTCGTCTCTTTCCGCTATGTTCGTGTGATCATCCCGCTTTGGCAGGCATGCGCTAAGCTGCGCAGCACAAAGTGAGGTGATTTTTTATGCTTCAGATTCAGCATCTGACATTAATACACAGAAAAGATCTTCGTACAATCCTGGAGGATTTCAGCTTTGTCCTGAACCGTGGGGATAAGGCTGTTCTGATCGGAGAGGAAGGGAACGGAAAATCCACCCTGCTGAAGTGGATATTTGATCCGTCTCTGATAGAAGGATATATGGATTTTTCCGGCACCAGAACAACGCAGGGAGAACTGTTGGGTTATCTTCCGCAGGAGCTGCCGGCCGGGGAGCGGGAGAAAACAGTTCTGGAATATTTCTCTGACATATCCGCATTTGAAACAGCCGGCCCCCGGGAACTTTACAGCCTTGCCGAGAAGCTGCATTTTGATCCCGGCCTGTATTACAGCGGCCAGAAGATGGGATCCCTGTCCGGAGGAGAGAGGGTCAAAATACAGATGGCGGGTATTCTGCTGACGGCGCCGGACATCCTGCTTCTGGACGAACCTTCCAATGATATCGATATTGAAACCCTGGAGTGGATGGAGCAGATGATCCGTGATTTTCCGGGAAGTGCTCTGTTTATTTCCCATGATGAAACGC
Organism: uncultured Lachnospiraceae bacterium; assembly: GCA_902783295.1. Classification (GTDB taxonomy): domain Bacteria; phylum Bacillota; class Clostridia; order Lachnospirales; family Lachnospiraceae; genus UBA3305. The sequence goes on along the minus strand of CACZQT010000211.1, from coordinate 809 downwards.
TGATTGAACGGACGGCAAACCGTGTGGTCCTGATCGAACAGCTCCGCCGGAAATCCGTTCCGAGAGCCACTGCAGCCAACGTTCCCTTCCGTGTTTTTATGGAGGAGAGGCTGCGTGCCTTCGCGAAGCAGGAACAGGAAGCGCTGAGCGAGAGGAGAGAGGAGAAAAAGGCCATGGAGCGTTTCCGGCGGATCCAGCAGTCGGTGGAGCACGCCCAGGAAGTGATTTCCAGACAGAATCCCTCCGGAGGAAGGCTGCTGAAGAAAAAGATGAAGGCTGTCAAATCCATGGAGCGGCGGTATGAAAGAGAGCATGAAGACATGACGGAAATCCCGGAGACAGAGTCTGCCATCACAATCCGCTTCGAAAGGCAGAAGGCGATGCCTGCAGGGAAAACTGTGCTGGACTTTTCAATTTCGGAGCTGCGTTCCCCGGCCGGGAATCTTCTTGCCAGGGACATTTCCCTGTTTGTCAGGGGTCCGGAAAAAATATGCATAACCGGCACCAACGGCGTCGGAAAAACCACCCTGATCCGGAGGATTGCCGGTGAACTCCTGGCGCGGGAAGACCTGACAGCCTGCTACATGCCGCAGAATTATGAGGACCTGCTCCCGATGGACAGCAGCCCGGTGAATTTTCTGGCCCCTTCCGGGAAACAGGAAGAGATTACCATGATCCGGACGTATCTGGGTTCCATGAAATATACTGCAGATGAAATGTTTCATCCGATCCGTGAACTGTCCGGCGGGCAGAAAGCCAAACTGTTTCTTCTGAAGATGAGTCTGACAGCTGCTGACGTACTGATCCTG
>CACZQT010000210.1 GCA_902783295.1 uncultured Lachnospiraceae bacterium | reverse complement strand
CGTACAAAAAAGAATGACAGGGACACGGGCAGGGACACGGGGACAGACCCCCTGTCCTGGAAAGGACAGGGGGTCTGTCCCCGTGTCCCTGCCCGTGTCCCTTGAACTCTGCTTTTTTCCATGGTATTATGAAGTATTAGAATAAAGGAGGCATTTGCCATGCAATACAGAACCAAAGGGACCTGTTCCCAGAGAATTACTTTTGATGTAAATGATGGGAAACTCTCCAATGTACAGTTCCTGGGCGGCTGCCACGGCAACCTGCAGGCCATCAGCAGGCTGGTGGAAGGACAGGATGTGGACCGGGTAATTACCCAGCTGGAAGGAATCCGCTGCGGCTTTAAGCCGACTTCCTGCCCGGATCAGCTGGCCACAGCCCTGAAGCAGTATAAAGCAGGAACTCTGTAAGAATAAAAAAACTGCTGCCGGAGGCTTCGGAAGGAGCGCAGGGCAGAACAACTTCTCCGGAGTATTTTGCATACAGGGGTTTTACCCTGGAAAGGACAGCTATGAAAAGAATTGTTTTGACAGGAGGCGGCACGGCGGGCCATGTGACCCCGAACCTGGCGCTGCTCCCGGCGCTGTACGAAAAAGGGTTTGAAGTACGCTACATCGGCTCCAAAGCAGGGATTGAAAAAGGGCTGGTGGAAAAGGCCGGGGTGCCTTACAGCGGGATCGACAGCGGCAAACTGCGCCGCTATTTTGATGTGAAAAATTTTACGGACCCGTTTCATGTACAGCATGGATTCCATGAAGCGAAAACGCTGCTGAAGGAATGGCGGCCGGATGTCATCTTTTCAAAAGGCGGCTTTGTAGCTGTACCGGTGGTAGGAGCGGCCAGACAGCTGAAGATCCCGGTGGTGATCCATGAATCGGACATGACCCCCGGACTGGCTAACAAACTCAGTTTTCCTTCTGCAACAAAGGTCTGCTGTAATTTCCCGGAAACGGCCAGACTGCTGCCGCCCGGCAAAGCGGTCGTGACCGGCTGCCCGATCCGAAGAGAACTGCTTTCCGGCACCCGGGAGGCAGGACTGGCTTTTACAGGACTTTCCGGAACAAAGCCGGTGGTGATGATTATCGGAGGGAGTCTGGGCTCGGTACACGTCAATGAAGCGGTGAGGAAGGTGCTTCCCGAACTGCTGAAAAAATATGACGTCGTACATTTGTGCGGGAAAGGAAATCTTTCTGAGGAACTGAAGGAGACAAAGGGCTATCTTCAGTATGAATTTGTTTCGGAAGAACTGAAAGACGTATTTGCGATGGCGGATGTTGTTATCTCACGTGCGGGAGCGAATGCCATCTGTGAACTGCTGGCACTGCGTAAGCCGAACCTGCTGATTCCGCTTTCGGCAGCAGCCAGCCGGGGAGACCAGATCCTGAACGCGAACTCTTTCCGGAAACAGGGGTATTCGGAAGTACTGGAGGAAGAAGAACTGACGGATGAAAAGCTTCTGACCACGGTACGCAGGATCTATGAAGACCGGGATATGTATATCCGGAATATGGAAAAAAGCTCCATGGGAGACGCGGTTTCCACGATTTCAGCAATGCTCGACGAGCTGGCCGGAGGAAAATAAGAGCCATTTACAAGTATGAAAACATAGCTTTCATACTCAATACTTGTGAAAATGTCCTTGCAGGCAGGCATTTTACTGCGCAGAAAAATGGCTGCTGCAGAAAGCGGCCGGCATAAGCTCTGTCTGCGGAAAACAGATAAATGATAAACAGATAGAAAAGAAAAACAGGCGGGTGGGCTTTTAAGCCCACCCGCCTTGTTTCAAATGGAGGTTATCTAAGGAAATGCTCAGTTGACATTAATCTTCTTGGTCTTGGACAACGGGCTGAAGCCCTTATAGGTCGAACCAGTGTAGAACTTGAAGGTCGTATTCAAGGTCTTTGCCGAGGAGGTGCAGCTGAAGGTAAAGGTCTTGCGGTTTCCTTTTGCCTTTACATAACTGGATGCGTTCCCGCTGGTCACACCTGTGTTCGTCATCATCAGGCCGGTTACGCCCTTCGGCGCCGCCTTGGACAGGGTGACTGTTACCTTGAAAGCGTAGTAATAGTCATAATGCCCCGGTTTCCAGACGTCATAGACAGTACCGTTTACCCAGTGACCGTCCACCCAGGTCTTCTTGCTCTGTACATTGCTGACTTTGACGGATTTGACCACCGGTTTGGTTTTCGTACCGGTTTGGATCTTGAAGGTTGTATAGGAGGAAGAGATCGTCTTCTTTCCGTTCTTGGTATAGTACTTCACCCGGACAGTATAGCTGGTGTTCTGCTTCAGACCTTTGATGGTGTGGAGCGTGCTGGTGTTTCCGTCTTTCAGAGCCTTTTCGTCGAGCTTCTTTTTCCACTTTTTCCCGCTCTTGATGTCAGCGCGCACATATACACGGCTGTTGAACTGGTTGGAGGTGTTCAGCTGTATGGTATTATATGTGGCGGAGATCATCGACTCGGTAAAGTACGGGGCCGAAGGCTTCACGCCGAGAGCCAGCTGGAAGTCCTTCATTCCCTCGTTCTTGTACCCGATACTGTAGGCGGTCATCTTAATGGTATCGGTTCCGCTGTCGTCATTGCAGAGATATTTGAAGGTAAGGGTCTTTCCGTCACTGCTCACCGATTCGTCAAAGATCTGGCCGTATCCTCTGTTGGTATTCGTCAGTCCGGTGGCGGTAACCTTGGCGTCGGCATTGGCCGGCTGGATCGTTGCAGTAATGGTAACGCTGGCCCCCTTGTTTACCGGAACCGCTCCATCGACTTCCTTGCCGTCTGCTTTCCAGAGAATATCCTGAATGTGGACATGATGGCGCATGGTGAACTTCAGGTTTATAGCGGCGCCGTCGCTTTTGCTGTAGAGATAATAGCTTCCCTTGGCCAGGTAGAATTCATTTCCCTTGCGTACGGAATCATGATATCTGTCGTCGGTTTCTTCGACGTTGCCCAGCATCATATACTGCGTATAGTCGGAAGG
>CACZQT010000209.1 GCA_902783295.1 uncultured Lachnospiraceae bacterium | reverse complement strand
GTCCTCGGCAGAATATCACCCCTGCTATAGCGGATTGCAGGTACAGGGCACCGCTAACTCCCCGGCTGCGCGGAAACTTTATGGCTGGTTTATGACAGCTACCGTTTAGCGGACAGCTGTATTTGTAGGCAGGGCTCATTGCGTAATTATACGCGCAAAAAAGCCCCGATTGCATTATTATAGTATAATTACCTTATATCGTCAAGGAAGATTTCAATGCTTTCGGGACAGTCGGGGCAGTTCCACTGCCGGAACAGCGGCTGTACCTTACCGGCAGGGACTCCCTCAATCAGCTTCTCTGACAGTTCCCTCTCAGCGGGAGCCTTCTGCAGAGACCGGCTGTACCGGCCCGTCAGCTGCTTCTGCTCCGTCTTCCGGTGTCCTGTCGGGTTCGCCGGCTTCTTCTGTCCCGGTTTTCTGCGCGTTTTCGTCAGGCTTTCCGTTTTCTTCCGTTCTGGTTTCAGGTAACTCTTCGTCAGGTCCGCCGGTTTGTTCCGTATCCGTTTTCTCTGTATCGGTATCTGCGGTTCCTGCTTCCGGCGTTTCCGTGACGGTCGTTCCGGCGTCTGCCTCATCGCCCTCCGGCGTTTCCGTGACGGTTGCTCCGGCATCTGCCGCATCACTCTCCGGCGAAGCGTCTGCTGTCCCGGTGTCCCGGGAGACATCCGCCGCCGCGATTTCCGGGAAAATCACCTGCTCTGCCTGACCGGCGGGTACCTCTCCCATCTCTGCGCGGATCTCGTTTTCCTCCCGCAGCGCTTCATATGGAATGCGGTTTCCCTCCATCACTTCCTCATTCAGGAAGAGGCGTACCACACCGCTCTGTACATGCTCCGGATTCTGAATGACTATATGCAGCTTTTTCCCGCGCAGGATCCGGTCTATTGTAATCTCTTCCCACTGGCAGGGCAGCGCCGGAGAAATCACCAGTTCTGACAGGCCGGGACGGATTCCCAGGATTCCTTCCACGGCCGCGGCCGCGACAGCCGGAGCTGCCGAAGAGAACCAGGCTCCGTGAGAATAGCCCGCATGCGGGCTTCCGGGACTTTCCACGGTTGTCCCATAGCAGTACGCCGCCTGCCGCCGGATCTCCGCCGTATCATTCCCCGCAGCCGGCGCGGCCTGTTTCCAGAGAACATAGGCGGCATCCCCGCGTCCCTCCCGGACTTCCATAAGAATACGGGCAGCCATCTCTGCCGTCACGACAGCGCCGTTCTCATTCACAAATGCGTTCATCCGGAAAGTTTCCATTCCCGGGAATAGGGAATGACGGAAGGGCGGAGCCATGCGCCTTGTGCCGAACGGCGAATCCAGCTCTTCTTCTATACGTTCCCTCAAAATTACGGCCCGTTCCTTGTCCGTCAGACCGCAGCAGATGGCAAACGCCTGGGGCAGGAGCCATAAAGTTGCCTCGAGCGACTGGCTGCAGCCGATCTCCTGCCCGTCTGCCAGAATCCCGTAGATATAACGGTCTTCCCGCCAGGCAGCCTGCTCCAGTGTCTCTTTCAGCGAGGCGCGGCGTTCAGCCAGCCAGGAAAGTGCCTCTGTATCCTCCCGTTTTTGCGCAAGCGGGATCAGCAGACTCACGGCAGCCCAGAGCTGCATGGTGGACAGAACCGATTCCGCCCCATCCGGCAGCAGCTCGCCGGAACCGGCTGCAAACAGCAGGCCGTGTGGCCCGAAGCGCCGTTCAGGCAATTCCACGGCGCGTTTCAGATGCTCATAGACGTCCGCATCCCAGGCGTCCGAGAAAGGCAGATGTTCGTCCAGGAACTCCCAGTTCCCGGTTTCGCAGAGATAGCGGTATACAGCGGGAAGAAGCCGGAATGTACCACAGCCTCCTTCCATTTTCTGCACGGAAAGAAGGCTCTTCAGCTTCTTTTCTGTCTCTTCCGGATCCATGGCCGTGCAGCCCGGCAGAACTTCTGCCATCCGGGCTGTTTCCGAAAGCCCGGATACCGGATCCCACAGGAAGGAAACCCTGGCTCCCGCAGGATCCCAGGTATTGACCATCTGGTTGAAATCCATATCCGGCGTCTGCACCTGAAGGCGGGCCAGCCGTTCTTCCCACCAGGTTTTGAGCACAAGCCATTCCTGCCGGCATACCGCCTGCGGCGTCTGGTATTCCCGCAGGATTTCTCCTGCCTCTTCATCGTTTTTCTCGCCCACGACAAAGGCCATATCTACGGAGGCTCCGGGCTTCAGAACCACGACGGAAGAAAGTGCGCCGCAGCTGTTCCCATTGTAATTCAGTTTTCCTTTCAGATCGCCGCGTTCCACGCCGAGCGGATTTCCGTAGCCCCGGTAAAGGCCCAGAAAAGCGGACAGATCACCGCAGTATGAAGAAACCTCGGCCCCTGCCAGGCCCAGAAAACGGCTGATATAGGCTTCGTCGGCGTTTTCTCCCAGGGTCTGCACCACCCGGTTGTCATGAAAATGGGTGCGGGAAAGATAAGGCGCCTTAGAATCCGCCTCCGCCTCCCGGGCACTGTCCGGATCATTAGTGAACTCCGCGAACCCTGTTACCGTCAGATGGCGGATCCGGTCCGAGCGGTTGCTGATGTTCACGTACCAGACTTCATATTCCTTATCCCGGGGTACATAGTACAGGACGTCCGACCGGATATCGTCATATTCCGCCCGCATGGTGGTATAGCCCAGGCCATGCCGGCATTCGCAGATGTATTTCCGGAGGTCCTTTCCCACCGGCTGCCAGGATGCTGACCAGTAATCCAGGCTCTTGTTGTCCCGGATGTAGATAAAACGTCCCGGCGCGTCAAAGGGGGAGCGGCCGCTTCGGAGGATACGCCCCGTCTTCATGGATTTCCGGAAGCTGCCGCCTCCGGCATTATGGGTTATCACCGCCGTATAATCCGGCGTCCCCAGAATATTGGCCCAGGGCACCGGTGTTACGGGACGGCTGATCACATATTCGCGGGTCTTTTCATCGTAGTATCCGTACTGCATGTGCTGTCCCCCAGTCGTTTGTTAAGGCTCAATCGTTTGCTGTTCTGTCCCTTATCAGCGCAGAAGGCTGGAAAAGTCGTGAAAATACCTTTCCCTGTCTTCCGGTGCCATCCTTGCCAGTTCTCCCAGCCGGTCGATGCTGATATAGCCGGCAGAGAACAGCAGTTCCGTGAAATCCTTTTTCGTATAGCCGTATTCTTTTTCCCACTCCGCCAGTTTCTTCATCCCATAATAGTAGCAGGTAAAGTAGCCGGGCGTATTCTGGTGGGACTGCACCTGCTTCCGGGCTGTTACGAAATCGAAACCGAGTTCTTTC
>CACZQT010000208.1 GCA_902783295.1 uncultured Lachnospiraceae bacterium | reverse complement strand
CTGCCTTGAGATAGGTCTCCTGATCCATACCGGTCGTATCAACGCCAAGAGCTTCCGCGATGAATTTGAACTTTTCACCGGTAGCCGGGGCATTGAATTCCATTACGATTGGAAGCATCATCGCACAGGCAACACCGTGCGGAGTGTCATATACAGCTCCGAGCGTATGAGCCATGGAATGAGCAATTCCAAGTCCGACATTGGAATAAGCCATGGCCGTAACATACTGAGCCAGTGCCATTCCTTCCCGTCCGTCCGGATCGTTCTGGACAGCTTTGCGCAGATTTGCACCGATCAGTCTGATCGATTCCAGGTTCAGGGTGTCGGAAAGCTCCCATGCCGCGGCAGTGGTATAACCTTCGATCGCATGAGTCAGGGCATCCATACCGGTTGATGCAGTCAGGCCCTTCGGCATGGAACTCATCATATCGGGATCGACAACGGCTACATCCGGAATGTCATTAGGATCCACACAGACAAATTTGCGTTTCTTTTCCACATCAGTGATGACATAGTTGATGGTAGATTCCGCGCCGGTGCCTCCGGTAGTCGGAACAGCGATCGTGAAGACAGTACGTTTCGTAGTGGGCGCAACGCCTTCCAGAGAACGGACATCCGCAAACTCCGGATTGTTGACGATAATACCGATGCCCTTGCCGGTATCCATGGAAGAACCGCCGCCGATCGTGATCATGAAATCAGCACCGGATTCCTTGTAGGCCTTCACGCCGTTCTGAACGTTCTCGATCGTCGGATTCGGTTTGATGTCGGAATACAGAGCATACGCGATCCCGTTCTTTTCCAGAAGATCTGTGACTTTTGCCGTCACACCGAATTTCACAAGGTCCGGATCGGAAGCAACAAATGCCTTGGTAAGTCCTCTGGATCTGACGATGCCGGGGATTTCATTAATAGCGCCGTGGCCGTGATAAGAGATACCATTAAGTACGAAACGATTGACTGCCATGTTAACCTCCTTATAAAAACCATTTGATGAAGCATGCCTGACGCGGTGTGCATGATCCCATTTCCGTGCACAGTTCGCATCTCTTAGTATATTAGCCCATTTGTTAAAAAATTACCAGTCTTTTCTTTGATGTCATGTTCACGGTTTTTTGGCGCTTATTCCATGGTTTTTTATAAGGTTTTATATATCCCGCACTGAAAAGACCGCCCCCAGGAGCTGCCTGGTATAAGGATGGACTGCATTCTTTTCCAGATCCTCTGCCGGAAGCTGTTCCATGACCCTTCCCGCTTTCATGACGCAGATCCGGTCACAGATACTGCGAACCACAGCCAGATCATGTCCGATAAACAGATAGGTCAGCCGGAATTCCTTCTGCAGGCGCACCAGCAGATGCAGGATCTGTTTTTGTACGGAAACGTCCAGAGCACTGGTAGCTTCATCCAGGATGACCAGCCGGGGATGAATGGAGATCGCCCGGGCGATCACGACCCGCTGCAGCTGTCCTCCCGACAGCTGATGAGGCAGCCGCTCTTTCAGCACCGGATCCAGATCAACCATCCGCAGCAGCCGGTCTGCTTCTTCTCCGGCCTGCGCACGGTTCATAATGCCAAAATAGACCAGGCCTTCTTCCAGGAAGGTACCGACCGGCATGCGGGGACTGATGGCTGAATAAGGATCCTGGAACACCATCTGGATATCCCGGTATACTTCTCTTTGATCCCTGCCTTTCAGGCCGGAAATTTTCTTTCCGTTCAATGTGATGGAGCCTTCCGAGACCGGTATCAGACCCGTGATCATGCGGGCGATGGTGCTTTTCCCGCAGCCGCTTTCTCCCACGATCCCCAGGCTTTTGCCCGGAAAGACCTGCAGGGAGACATCTTTTACGGCCTCCAGCGTTTTCCCTTTTCCGATATCGAATGTCTTAGACACATGCTCCAGTGCAAGAAGCGCATTTTCCATTCTTTTCCCACCTTATCGCGCTTTTTCATTCAGGAACGCCGCCGGCGGTCCCGCTTTCAGAGATTTCGCCCGGTCGAAGGCCCTGCGCCTTTCCGGGCTTTCGCCCGGTCGAAGATCCTGCGCCTTTCCGGGCTTTCGCCCAATCGAAGGTCCTGCGCCTTTCCGGGCTTTCGCCCGGTCGGAAGCCCTGGCCTTCCGGCGGACGAACGCCTGAATAGGCAAAGGAACAACGGCCTGCCGGGCCGGATCAGACCAGCTGAGGATCATCCAGCTCCACAATGGAATTCAGCAGGTTCTTCGTATATTCTTCTTTCGGATGATGAATCACTTCCGCGGCTGTCCCCCATTCCAGAAGACGGCCGTTTTGCATGACGCCGATCCGGTCGGATATATGAGCTGCCACTCCCATATTATGAGTCACGATAATGATCGCAGCGCGTTCTTTCCTGCAAAGGGCAGCCAGTTCTTTTACCACCTGGGCCTGAACAGTCACATCCAGCGCGCTGGTAGGTTCATCTGCCAGCAGCAGTTCCGGCTTCAGAGAAAGCGCCATGGCAATGCCTGCTCTCTGGCGCATTCCACCGGACAATTCAAAAGGATAACTGTCCAGCACCCTCTGTGTATCCTTCAGGTTTACCTTCAGGAGCATTTCTTCCTGAAGAGCGCGGATCTCTTTTTCAGACCAGTCCAGATGAAGCTTCAGGTAAGATGTAAACTGTTTCCCGATCTTCCTGATCGGGTTCATATAGCGGCCGGTATCCTGAAAGATCATGGCGATCTGTTCGCCCCGCATCTTTCGTCTTTCAGCCTGATCCAGCGTGGTCAGATCCTTCCCG
>CACZQT010000207.1 GCA_902783295.1 uncultured Lachnospiraceae bacterium | reverse complement strand
ATGCCGCCTGCAGTGAAAAGAGGGAGACAGGGAGACACGGGGACAGTCCCTCTGTCCCAATGGACAGAGGGACTGTCCCCGTGTCTCCCCTCCCCTGCAGTTATAAGATGAGAAGAGCTATGGTAAGCATCGTGACCGGCACCGTTACTGTATCCCACTCACTGGGAGAAATCAGCTCGGCAATGGTTCCTGCGAAAGCCATGGCCAGAGCGCAGGAGAAGGAAGTTCCCGCGGAATATCCGCTGTGCAGCCACAGGAGCCCGAATCCCGTCAGTGTCGAAATGAGAAGCATGGAGCCCGAGCCTTCCCATGATTTCTTTCCGTTTACGGGTTTTATTTTTACCCTATGTTTTCCAAAAGGGATTCCGACCAGGGCCGCTGCGGCATCTCCCACACCCCACATCAGAACGGAGGCAGCTGCGGCATGCGGATTATGAAACAGTCCCCACGACACTGTGATCACGGCTGCGAACATGAAAAACAGCATGAGCAGGCTGCGCTTTACTTCTCCCGGGGATTTCTGCACAAACAGCCTGCTGTACCAGTCCTCCTTCTCAAAGAAAGACAGAGGCGGATAGACCAGCACTGCAATGAGCACGGAAGTCAGTGCGGCGGATTGCCAGCTTCTGGCCGCCAGCATCATGACGGTAAAGCAGGTGAAGGCAACGATGTGGAGAAGTTTTCGAAATACGAAGGACGGCACTTTGGTGAAGAGCCGGACCGGAAGCAGGATCATGACACAGGGAATGATATACAGGATCAGTCTGCCAAAACACTGAAGTGTCTGTACAGTCAAAGGAAAAGCAGAAATCTGCTGCCGGAAATTCAAGAAGAGCATGGAGCCGCCGAGAAGAGTCAGGACAGCGCCTGCTGTAAGACCCACCGTCCGGCTGCTCACCCGGTTCGCGAAGCGGGCAGATACAAGAGATGCAGCTGTAGCGACTGCAATGCACAGAAGCATCACATTCCACTTTTCCAGCAGAATTGCCGGATGGATCAGGATATGGCTGACGGAGGCGATCAGTGCCGTGAAGGTCATGATGAAGGTGCTTGTGCCTACCGCCGTCTTAAGCTCCATTCCCAGGAAAACGGTGAATACCACCAGCATCATCATGCCGCCGCCGGTTCCGACGAAGCCGGTGCCGAAGCCGATCGTGAGACCGAAAAACAGAGAAATGGCAACGCCTTTCCAGTCCAGCTTTTCTCCTTTTGCCGCCTGTTCTCTGCGGCTTGTATCCGGTTTTATGAGAAAACGGATGCCAATGAAAAACGTGAGAAACAGCGTGAAGCTGCCGAGTACCACATTTCCGGCAAGGAAGGCCACATAGCTGCCAACTGTACACATGGCGAGGATGCAGGTCAGCATAATCCAGCCGCGCTTCAGGTCGATGTTCTTGTGTTTTGTGTAGGTATATGTCGTGACGGCCGAACCGAGAATATCCGATGCCAGTGCGATTGCCGTTGCCTGATAAGCCCCTGTTTCACCGGAGAAGGACGGGCACAGGACGATCAGGATGGGCACCATCACTGTTGCAGCCGATAATCCGGCAAGCCCTGTTCCAATTCCGGCTCCCAGGGAAGCTATGATATACCAGAACCATTCCATTTATAAAAACTCTGCCCTTCTTCTCATTTTTCAAAATCCATTCACTGCCAGACCGCAGATGAAAGAAAAACCCATCACATATATAAAGTACAAAGCAAACCGCTTCCATCCCATGGCTATTTTCAGCGCGCCGAGATTCGTGATCTTGGTAGCCGGGCCTGTGATCATAAAAGCGGCGGCTGAGCCCATACTCATGCCGTCTGCCAGCCAGCTTTGAAGGAGCGGAATAGTTCCTCCGCCGCAGGCATATAGCGGAACGCCTATGGTGGCAGCCATCAGCACTCCCCATGCCTCATTGCCGCCAAATACACGGACCATCGTATCCTGCGGGATATAACGCTGAAACAGCGCTGACAGTAGGATGCCGGCCATGAAATACAGGCCTGTCGCCCGGATGTTTCTCATGAAATTCAGAAGATAGCGGATCAGAAGATTCGGATGTGTGTCGTGGCTGGCACGTACTTCAAAGCCTTCAAAGTGGAAGAAATCCTTCCTGCGATAAAAAAGAAATACGAACAGGCCTGCGGCACAGCCGCAGAGGAAGCAGGTGACAATGCGTACAATAAGCGCTTTTGTACCAAGTGCCGCACTGTAAATGATAAGCTGCGGGTTCAGCAGGATGGACGCCATCATGAACGCTGCCAGCCAGTCTTCCCGCATTCCCTGCTTCCGGAAAGACGCGGCAATGGGGATCGTGCCATACATGCAAAGCGGCGAAGCGATGCCCAGAAGACATGCCGGTATGATGCCAAACAGCCCCAGCTTTTTCCCCTGCATGCTGACAAAGAGCCCGTGTATTCTGTCCTTGGCAAACACGGAGATCAAAGACCCGATCGCCATACCGAGAACCCAGTACCAGAAGATCTGCCGGAACTGAAGGTCAACGTAATACCAGATATACACGAACTCTCTGTGTATGATACGAAACAGCTCACTCATCGATATTGACCAGTTCATACGTGCGGCTGCCCAGACCGATTTCTTCGGCATGTTCCAGCGTATGGATTCCATTCCGGCTTTCAATCCGCCGGACAAGAGAGGCATTGCCTTCCGCCTGATAAACCAGATCCACACAGGCCTGGTCCAGAGCTACGGGATCAAAACCGGCCAGGATGCCGATGTCATGGATATCCGGCTCATCCGGATGCCCGTCGCAGTCACAGTCCACCGACAGGCGGTTCATCACATTGATGTAGATGATATGCTCCTCTCCTACGTGATCGCGGAAGCCTGTCACCATTTCCGCAAGTGCCTCCAGCCATGCGTCCTGATCGCTGTACATGATGCTGCCGCTGGTTCTTGTCCCGGCACTGTGGACGTAGACCTTGCCGCTCGGGGAAGAGATGCCGATCCCGACATTCTTGATCGCTCCGCCGAAGCCGGCCATGGCATGCCCCTTAAAATGGGACAGGATTACCCAGTCCGTATAATTCTCTGCATGGCTGCCGACGATCACTTTATCCAGCCGGCTTCCGCCGGTCACCGGCCATTCGCTCTCGCCTTCTTCGTCCATCAGGTCAAAGTCGGCAATGGCGGTAAAACCGTGATCCTCAGCGACCTGTCTGTGCATGGCGGAACTGGCGCGGGAACCGCCATAGGCTGTGTTGCATTCCACAATGGTGCCGTTCAGCTTCTGCACCAGATCACCGATCAGTTCCGGGTGAAGATAGTTGCTGGCAGGTGGCTCACCCGTCGATATCTTGACCGCGACATTCCCGGCCGGTTCCCAGCCAAGCTGTTCATAGAGCCTGACCAGGCCTTCGGCGGAGATATCGGATGTAAAGTAAACAACCGGTGTGCTGTCTGCGCCTTCCGCCGGAAGTGTTTCGCCGGCCCCGTATGCGGTGAAAGGCAGCAGCAAAACGCAGACAAAAACGGACAGTATTCGTACACTCAGACGCATTTCCTGTTTCTCCTTATTCTTGATATTTTGTCTGTGACGGAATATTTCAAGAGTCGCTCGCGGTTTCTGAATGCCGTGTGCAGCGATGCGAAACCATAGTCGATGCCCAGTCCTCTTTTGTCATCAAATTTACGTGGCCTTTACGCGTCTCACCCATCTGCGGAACCGGCGCATTCTCCGTCGTCCACTGATACCTAAAACCGAGTTTTTCCTGTACACGCTTTGATTTCCCGTTGCCGTCGTAGTAGGCGCACCAGACACGGGCCATATGCAGATCCTCAAAGGCATGGCGCAGCAGCTCCCGCGCTGCTTCCGGCACAAGGCCCTGCCCCCAGTAAGGAACACCCAGCCAGTAGCCGAGTTCGACTTCGTCCTCTTTTTCTGCCAGGTCATTGTGATGCAGACCGATACTTCCGACCGGCAGGCCGGTTTCCTTCAGTACAATGGCATAGGTTTCCGGCACCATCAGCACATCCCGGATGACCTGAAGGCTGTTCTCAACACTCGTATGCACCGGCCACCCGGCAATCGGACCCACACGAGGATCTTTCGCGTATTTATAACATTCCTCAGCATCCGCTTCTTCCCACGGGCGAAGAAGGGTTCTTTCAGTCTCTAACATAGTTGCCTCCAAACCGGAAAAACAGCTGTACTCAGTATCCATTATAGCCGTAGAAGATGACCAAATCCAGCATTGTAAGGGTGAAATGCAAATTTTCTCATGTGCTGTTCGGAACTCCGCCGAAAATCCTGCACACCGTATGTGGCTAAGCGAGGCGGAAACGCCTTCTTTACCGGATAAGATGTTTTCGTAGAAAACATAGAGTCCTTGCCATTATTAATACTAAATGCAACATATAAACACATCGAAAACAATCCAGTTGACATGTTTATATACATGCTGTACAATGAAAACGATTTTGAAAATCATGAAAGTGCAGGATAGCCTTTT
>CACZQT010000206.1 GCA_902783295.1 uncultured Lachnospiraceae bacterium | reverse complement strand
TACTGTTCCGCATCCGCGCTGGTCATGGTAGCGCCGATCCAGGAGCCCTGGGTCACGAACGCATACTTGCCGGAAGCGAAGTTCAGAATCTGCTGATCATAGGTACCGGAAACCAGCAGGTCGGGATCAGAATAGGTGTTGAACAGCTCAACCATATCGGCCCATGCGGACAGACGCTCCGCGTCTACCTGGCCGCCGTCGTTCAGCAGGTCGATATAGGTGGTGTCGTCACGAGCCAGACCTTCGTCCAGATAGGTGCCGAACATGTGCTGGCCGCTGGACCACCAGAGAGCGGAAGCTTCTGTGCACCAGCCGACAACAGCCGTCAGGCCCAGTTCTTCTTTCTTGGCATCGATGGTTTCGAACGCAGCCTTCATGCTCTCGGGTCCGGTGATGGAAGCGGGATCTACGCCGGCAGCATCCAGGATGGCTTTGTTGTAGGCCAGACCGATAGCTTCAGTGGTGATCGGGAAGCCATAAGCTACGCCGTCAACCACATATTCGGCATCTGTGTCCGCCATGCAGGCCATGTCGGTCAGATCTGCCAGGTTGCCTTCCCATGTAGGATAGTGCAGGTCGCCTTCGAATACGAAGATGTCGGGCATATTGCCGGCCTGATAGTAACCCTTCAGAGTAGCCTGGGTATCCACGCCGCCGCCGATGGATTCGATGTTAACGGTAACGCCAGTCGCATCTTTGTAGGCAGCTGCCAGTTCCTTCAGCGCCTCATCGATCTCAACCTTGTTGTTCAGCAGACGGATGTCGGCCATTGCTGTGGATGCAGTTCCCATAATCAGGGCAGCAGCCAGAGCCAGAATTACTCTCTTTTTCATACAGTATCCTCCTTGTATGACTACGTTTTTTTGCAATGTGATCCTATAACTGTCACATGCATAAGGAATAATAACATAGTATTTTAATAAAAGCAAGCGGATTTAAAAAGTGATTCTCCACACTCCTGAAAGCCAGGAGAAAATTCAGTGCAGGATGGAATTTCATACTAAAAAACCACTGAAACACTATGGCCGGAAGCTGTTTATCAGCATAAACCACTGGTTTTCCGCTGAAAAACAACAGCTTCATAAGGCCGTACAGTCTGCAGGTTTTCCGGAACCTGCGGATAATTGCCGATCAGAACAGAACTCCCCCGGAACTCCTCCGGCAAAGTGTATGGCACGGCTTTATCAGTAAAATTGCAGATCACCAGCAGCTCATCTTCTTCCCAGGTCCGGGTGTAAACGAAAAGAGCTTCGTGTTCCGGTTCCAGAAGACGGTAGTGACCGTACACAATAACATCCATCGCTTTGCGCAGCGCGATCAGCTTCTGATAATAATGGAACACCGAATCCTCCCGCGCCATCTGCTCCTTTGCATTGACCCGGGTATAGTTGGGATTTACCGGGAGCCAGGGTGTTCCCGCAGTAAAGCCGGCCTGGGGGCTGTCGTCCCACTGCATGGGAGTGCGGGCATTGTCGCGGCTGCGCTTGCGCAGCATGGCAATTCCCTCTTCCTCAGTATAATACCCACGGTCATGGAGCTGGCGGTAATTCCCCAGGGATTCAATATCGTTCATCTGCTCCAGACTGGTCCAGGGGAAATTGGTCATCCCCAGTTCCTCGCCCTGGAAAACATACGGCGTTCCCTGCATCATATGCAGGCAGGTACCCAGCATCTTCGCCGAAAGCTCACGCCACTCGTCGGAATCATCGCCGTACCGGGATACGATCCTGGGCTGGTCATGATTGTTCCAGTAGAGACTGTTCCAGGCAATCCCGTCCAGTTCCACCTCCCAGCGGCTCAGGATCTCCTTAAGCTTCGGAATGTCCTTATGCTGCGCGGCATACCGGCCTAGTTCCGGGTCAAAATCTGCCTCCATGTGTTCAAACTGGAAGACCATGGAGAGCTCACTGCCGTCCAGATTTGCATAGGACTTCGCTTCCTCCAGCGTAACGCCGGCGCATTCCCCGACCGTCAGGAGGTCATATTTAGAGAGCACCCGGCGGTTCATTTCCTGAAGATACTCATGCTCATGCGGTCCGTTGGCTGCAATCTGAAAGCTGGCGTATCCTCCGGCTTCCGCTTCGCCATCCGGAAAATCAGGTTCTTTGGAGATCAGGCTGATCACATCCATACGGAACCCGTCGATTCCCTTCTGAAGCCACCAGTCCATCATCTCGAAAACCTCATCCCGTACGGCAGGATTGTCCCAGTTCAGGTCCGGCTGCTTTTTGGAAAACAGATGCAGGAAGTACATCCCCGTCGCTTCGTCCAGCTGCCAGGCGCTTCCGCCGAAACACGATCCCCAGTTGCTGGGCTCCGCTCCGTTTTTCGGCTCTCTCCAGATATAATAATCCCGGTACGGATTATCCTTCGATTTACGGGATTCCACAAACCACCTGTGCTCATCCGACGTGTGATTGACTACCAGGTCCATCACAATCTTCAGCCCCAGTTCATGTGCCTTCGCAAGCATCTCGTCGAAGTCTTCCATAGTTCCGAAATCCGCCATAATTGCCTGGTAATCGCTGATATCATAGCCATTGTCATCATTCGGCGACTGATAGATCGGCGACAGCCAGACGGTATCCACTCCCAGTTCCCGGATATACGGGAGCCGGGAAGTGATTCCCGCAATATCACCGATTCCGTCGCCGTTGCTGTCCTGAAAGCTCCGCGGGTAGATCTGGTAAACTACACTCTTCTGCCACCATTTTTTCTCCATATTCCATCTCCTTCGACTGCATGTATATTATCTTCACTTATATCAGTTCTTTTTCTTTTCAGATTATCTCCGGATCCCGCCCGCAGGATCCTGCGCAGAGTTCCTTATCTCTCCGCGGTAAACAGCCACCGGTGCAGTGTCTCCCGTACAGCGCCGGCGCCGGCGAGCTGCTCCCGGAACATTTCTTCAATCTTCTCTCCAATCCCGGCCGCGTAAAGATCTGTCCCGAAAATATTCCTGTTGGAAAGAATATTCTTAAGCTGATCCGTAAAAGTCTCCGGCTCGCCGCACACGATTCCCTGCAGTTTCTCCTGCAGTTCCGGGATCATGGGATCCGGGGCCAGTTCCATCGGGCAGAGATTGTCATCCACTGCCAGCAGATACCTCAGCCATCCCGCTATGGCAAGAGGAATTGCTTTTAATTCTCCGGCACTTCCCTTTTTCTCCACATGTGCCTTGATGGTTTCTCCGAAGCGGATTCCCACCATCTGGGAAATGTCCACGGCGATCCGCTGGGATGTGTCGCCCAGATAAGGATTGGGGAACCGCACCTGGATGACTTCCTCCAGGAATTTCTCCGGAGACAGGATGCCGGGATTCTCCACAACCGGAAGTCCTTCCACATAGCCCACCTGCCTGGCCAGCTCGGCGAGATCCGGATCTTTCATTCCGTCTGCAAACAGCTCATAACCAAGCATGCAGTCATACACGCAAAGGGCTGTATGCAGAGGATTCAGGCAGGCAGTCACCTTCATGCGTTCCGACAGGTTGACGGTCACCCGGTCTGTCATATATACACCTGCCTTCTCCCACGCCGGCCTGCCGGCAGGGAAGCTGTCTTCTACCACCAGATACTGCGGTGCCTCTGCATTTACAAATGGCGCAATATACGTTTTTTTCGAGGTGATGACAGGCGCCATATCCTCTACGCCCAGAGCAGTGAGATCTGCCGCGACCGCGTCACCGGGGCGAGGCGTTATCTTGTCGATCATGGTCCAGGGGAAACTGATCTTTTCTTCATCCCGAACGTACTCTACAAAAGCTTCTTCTACGAAGCCGTTCTGCAGCCAGGTTTCGGCTGTTTCCAGTACAGAAGCCCGCAGCTTTTCCCCGTTCCGGGAAACATTATCCATGGACACCAGCGCCAGCGGAAACTTCCCGGCCAGGAAACGCTCATACAGCAGAGTCGCAACAATGCCCATGGCACCTGTAGGTGCTTCCGGTCCGTTCTCCATATCTTTCTTTACATACGGAAGCCAGCTGCCATCCGCCCCGCGCAGTGCATAGCCTTTTTCCGTGATGGTGAACGATACCACCTGCAGTCCCGGATCCGTGAAAATCTGTTTCAGCCTTTCGCGCTGTTCTTTCACGGAAAGCTGTGCTTTTACAGCCTCTCCCAGTGCACCGTGAACCTTCCGGTCCACCCGGCCGTCCTCATGAAGAGTCACCTCCAGGACCAGATTGTCAAAGGGGTCATAGATCTTATCAACCACATCGAAATCAAAGCTTTCAACGCAGGTAATCCCCTGTTTCATCAGGCCTTTTTCAATCAGCTGATCGGCAATTCCTCCAATAAACATGCGGAAAATATTTCCTATGCCGAAATGTACCCACACCGGATGCCGCTTCGTCAGCGCCGCAATCTGCTCCGGATCATATCCCGGCAAAGTGATTCCGGCCTGCTCCCACTGTTCCTTTTCCTTCAAACCGCTGTATGACAGACGCATACCCGCTCTCCTTTCAGGCAACTGTTTTCCCTTCAGCCAACCGTTTCCATTTCAAACAACTATTCTCATTATGTATGTTTTTTCTGAAAGTTGCAATACGAATATGCAAGTTTTTTACATAATACCAGAAAGGGAACCTCCTCCTGCCCTTTACAGCAGAGCAGCGCCTTCCGGCAAGGGGAATTCCACCCTGTCTTCGGGATCCCCGCCGAAGGCCGGGTCTTCTTCCAGGCAGTCGTACACATAATCACGGAAAGAAGCCGCCAGTTCCGAAACCATCTGGCCTTTAGGCCACACAACCACGTATTCGGCAGCTCTCGGCGGATCCACGATCAACTTGTACACAAGATGGGGATTTTTCGTATAGCTGGTCTGTGGAAAAATGCAGATGCCGACATTTTGCTTCACCAGGGCAACGGCGTCCGTGTATGTTGACAGCCGGCATACAAACTTCGGCGTCAGCTTCTCTCCTTCAAACCAGTGTTCAATGGCAATGCCCCGGTAGGAACGTTCCGGAATAATCAGCGGTTCGCCTTCCAGCTCCGACAGCGAGAGACTGTTCCCCGGCTTCTTTGCCAGAGGATGGTCCGAAGGAATCATCGCCACCCACGGCTGCCGGTCGACCGAAAAGCCGTCCAGCATTTCTTCGTTATAAGGTGCTGCGATGATCGCCAGGTCTACCAGATTGTGCTGCATCTGTTCCAGAATATCATCCGTCCCTCCATGCCGCACGGAAAAGGTAACCAGAGGGAATTCTTCACGGAAACCGGCAATCCACCGGGCAAGGAGAAACGGAGCGCGGCCTTCCACGGTAGCCAGTACCAGGTTGCCGCTCAGTTCATTCTCATGATTTCTGATTTCTTCCCTTGTACGCGCCGCAAGCTCCAGAATCTGGCGCGCCCTTTTCTGAAGAATCATACCCGTCGGGGTCAGCGTAAGCCCGTTTTTGCTTCGGAGAAAGAGGGTGGTATCCAGCTCTTCCTCCAGCATTTTAATC
>CACZQT010000205.1 GCA_902783295.1 uncultured Lachnospiraceae bacterium | reverse complement strand
GGTTTAACCGGCTGGACGACATGCTGAAGGCTGTGGGAATTCCGCAGGAGTGCCTGTGCACGTATTGCTGGGACGGGAAGGAATGAGAACACGAAAAGAACTGGAAGCCCTGGGAAACCGTATCCTGGCGGAGATGAGGACGGAACTTTTCCTGGCAGTGCGGGTCATGGGACCGGCACTGGACGCCCTGGGGTACAGAATGGATCTCTCGACCAGAACGATCGGGACTGATGCCGAAGTGATCCGGTACAACCCGAGATATGTAACGGAACTGTTCATGGGGAGGCCGAGACGTCTCCTTCGCTGTTACATGCATATGCTGCTGCACTGCCTGTTCCGGCATCCATTTACCAGGAACCGGGTAGAGGACGCAGCGCTGTATGATCTCTGCGCGGACATTGCGGCGGAAGCTTTGCTGGATTCCATGGGTGAGGAGGACCTGTTTGAACTTCCTTCGGATTTTCGGGAATCTTCTTTCCGCTGGCTGAAGCAGGAAGCGGAGGTGCTGACCGCTGAAAAGCTGTACAGTTATTTCAGAGAGCATCCTCCGGAATATGAACACCGTCAGAAGCTGGAGGTGGAATTCCGGCAGGATGACCATCATTTCTGGGAAGAACTGAACCAGGACCGTCAGCCGCCGGAGAATCAGCCGCCAAACCGCATTCAACAGCGGGAGGAAGACTGGAAGAACCGGGCCAGGAGCACGAAAAGCCAGGCAGAGGTTCTGGGAAAGGATGCAGCCGGGGAGCAGGGGAGCCTGTCCTGGCTGCTGTCATTTACGGAAGAAAACAAGACGGATTACCGCGAGTTTCTGCGCCGGTTTACGACTGTGCGGGAAGAAGTGAGGATCGATCCGGATGGATTTGATTACGGTTATTATCACCTGGGGCTGGAACTTTACGGAGATATGCCTCTGATTGAGGAGAATGAAACAAGAGAGACCGTAGGAATCGATCAGCTGGTGATTGCCATAGATACGTCCGGTTCTACCAAGCCGCACCTGGTGCGCCGCTTCCTGGAGGAAACGGCGGCTATTCTGTCCGCCGGGGAAACTTTCTTCCACCGGGTGCAGATTCACCTGATTGAATGCGATAATCAGGTACAGAAAGATCTGGTTCTGACGGATGTCCGTCAGCTGAAAGATTATGCGGGGGAGATGGTGATCCACGGCGGCATGGGAACCGATTTCCGCCCGGTATTTGCTTATGTGGACGGGCTGCTTCGGCAGGGCAGACTGACGGATCTGCGCGGGCTGCTCTATTTTACGGACGGATATGGAACCTACCCGACGGATCCTGTGCCCTATGATACGGCGTTTGTATTCCGGAAGGATCAGCCATATGATGACAGCGGAGTGCCGGACTGGGCAATCCGTCTGTATGCAGGGGATTGAACATGAACATTCAGGAAGCAAAGGAAGAAATACTCCGGACAGTTCGCGCGTACCGGGAAAAGGATGAGACGGGGGCCTTGCTGATTCCGGCAGAACAGCAGAGGCCGATTCTTCTGATCGGGCCTCCCGGTATCGGAAAAACAGCCATTATGAAACAGGCTGCCGAAGCCTGCGGGATCGGACTGGTATCTTATACCATCACCCATCATACACGCCAGAGCGCGATAGGCCTGCCCATGATATCTCATCATTCCTTCGACGGCCAGGACACAGCCGTCACGGAATATACCATGAGTGAAATCGTGGCGTCGGTATATGAAAAAATAGAGAAGACAGGCATACGGGAGGGAATTCTGTTCCTGGATGAGATTAACTGTGTATCAGAGACGCTGGCTCCGACCATGCTGCAGTTTCTGCAGTATAAGACTTTTGGTACACACCGTGTTCCCGAAGGCTGGGTAGTGGTTACGGCAGGGAACCAGCCGCAGTATAACCGGTCCGCCAGGAAATTTGATGTCGTTACCCTCGACCGGGTCAAGAAGATGGAGATCGAGGCAGATTACGGCGTATGGAAGGAATATGCTCTCCGGGCAGGAATCCACGGATCGATCCTTTCTTATCTGGAAACAAAACCGCAGAATTTCTACCGTTTCCGCACGGATCTGGAAGACCGGTATTTTGTGACAGCCCGCGGCTGGGAGGATCTCTCCCGGATGATCCATGCTTATGAAGCTATGGGGGAACCGGTCACGGAGATGCTGGCTGTGCAGTATCTGCAGGATCCCGAGATAGCCAGGGATTATTCCGTGTATTACGATCTGTACAGGAAATACAGCGGGATTTACCGGGTGGGAGAGATTCTTGAAGGAAAGTATATGCCGGAACGGGAAGCTGTTCAGGATCTGCCTTTTGATGAAAAACTGAGCCTGATCCGTCTGCTGTCCGACGGCCTTCACCGGGAATTCATGCGCTGCAGCGAAATCCGCGCGGTACAGGAAAGAATCTTCCGGCGTCTGAATGTCTTCAAGGCAGAATGGGACGTGCGTGAGCAGAGAACAGAAGAGGATCTGCCCGCGACCGCGAAGGAATTCCGGCCGGCAGAAGTCCTGGAGGCAGTGCGTCTGCTCCAGGGGACCGGCGAAGACATGCAGAGGGAACTGCAGGTCTGCCTGGAAGCCGGTATGCTTACCAGAGAGGCGGAACGCGACATGCGCCGTACTCTGTCTGCCTGGGACGAGCTGACAGCCGGCCTGCTCGAAACAGAAAAAGACGGGCAGAAGCCCGTCTGGGAAAGGATCAGGAACTGGTTTTCGGAGCGGGAAGATGCCCGTATGGAACAGAACAGAAAGGCAGACAATGCACTGACGAACTGTTTTACTTTCCTGGCTCAGTCATATGGCAGCGGGCAGGAGATGGTGCTGTTCCTGACGGCACTGCATGAAGACTGGTATGCCATGCAGTTCCTGGGCGAATGCGGAAATACTTCTTACGACAAATACAGCGGGCTTCTGCTGCTGCATGACCGCAGGGAGAGCCTGAGACAGGAAGTTCTGGGACTTCAGATATAGAGCATCACGAGGAAGAAGCGGAAGGCTTTGCAGGACAAGAAGAATATTGACGTTTCGGGGGAACACGGATTGAATCAGTGTTCCCCTTAAGGATTCTGTACAGCCTGACGGAAAAAGGCGGTCAGATAAGATGCCCAGAAATCCGTGGTCCCGGGAAGCTCAGTAAGCAGCAGGAAAGGCCGGCTCATTCTGCTTTCCCGGAACGGATGCGGTACCTCCATTCCGGAAGGCAGCGGGAGAAAATCCCCTTCTTTCCGCTGATAAGCGGTATCACGGCTCGCGCGTTCACGGAATTCTTTTTCGACGAAACAGGCTACACTTTTGTGCACCGCCATGTCCTCCACCGGCAGATAGAAATAATTTCTGTAATCCGGGAAAAACAGCCGGAGTTCTCCATGGAAAAGCGGGGCAGAAAGCCTTGCAAATTCGTCCCGGAGGGTGAGGCGTATGCCATCCTGCTCCAGGAAAAGCGGAACAGGAACAGCCGGTTCCAGGCGCAGAGTCACGGAAAAGACCGGAGGTTTTTCTCCGGATGCTGTCTCTGTGTGAACTATATCTTTCACGCGAAAGCGGCCGGCTGAAAGAGTCTCGTAAGCGAGGATGGAAAGCAGGCGCGGCAGAGCCAGGACATCCTCTTCGTTATGAAGAAGGAGAAGTTTTTCTGCTTCTCCGGATGGTTGAAGAGCATACTGGTGGTATACGGAAATCAGATCTCCTCCGGAGGCGGTATCTTCCCGGCCAAGTCCCAGAAAAGCTTCTACCGTTTTCTGACGGCAGTCCGGCAGTCCAAGCAGCTGTTTCAGAGGCCGGACAGACTGCAGAAGATCCAGGCGCTTCGGAAAGACAAAAACGTTCTCCATCTGATGGAAATCTGCCCGCTTCTGCAGATAGGGGAGATCAAAGGTATTTCCGTTGAAAGTGACGACCTCTTCAAAAGGCAGCAGATATTCTGCTGCGGCAGCCAGTATTCCTGCTTCTTCAGCAGGGGATTCGGCGAACCATTGCAGGAAATGCATACAGTTATCCTGCGAGTGACAGGCACCGATCAGGTAAACCGGATTGTGCTCCGGAGAAAAGCCGGTTGTTTCGATATCCAGAAAAACAATCCCCTCCCGGGGAAACTCCGGAAAGCCGGAGATTTTTTTTGTGATAGTCTTCATGCCAGAAGTATATAGAACTCTCCGGGAAATTACAAGATGTGTCTCGCAGATGGCATCAGAAGCTCGGATGAGGCGCTTCTTTATTGCTTTCTCTGCGGTAAATCTGAAGGAATGAATTGCACGAAGACAGTTTGTCTGGTATAATAAAATGTGCTCAGCTTTTTCGGGCTGTTCTGTTCTGCAGGAATGTCACACGGATGATCTGCAGAAAGGGAGGATTACGTGGGAGATACGAAACCAAAAGTGGTCGTTGGCATGTCCGGCGGAGTTGACTCATCCGCAGCTGCCTGGCTGCTGAAGCAGCAGGGATATGATGTGACAGGCGTGACCATGGAATTCTGGGGGAAAACCCCGGAAGTGGGCGGCTCTGCCGTTTCAACGGCAGCGGAGGATGCAGCCCGCGTGGCAGAGGCGATTGGAATTCCGCATTTTGTTGCGGACTTCCGGACTGTTTTTGCCGAGAAGGTAATCCGGTACTTTGTAAAGGAATATACCCTGGGCCGTACTCCGAATCCATGCGTTGTCTGCAACCGGTGGGTCAAATGGGAGGCATTGCTGGAAAAAAGCCGCAGTATGGGCATAGACCTGGTGGCTACCGGGCATTATGCCAGAATCCGGAAGCTGCCGGGCGGCCGGCTGGCGCTGGAAAGATCTTCCGTTACAGCGAAAGACCAGACATATGCTCTGTATAATCTGACGCAGGATCAGCTGGCGCATACACTGTTCCCGATCGGAGAATTCCCGAAGGAGAAGGTGCGGCAGCTGGCGGAGGAAGCCGGGCTTCCTGTGGCGCATAAGCCGGACAGTCAGGAGATCTGCTTTATTCCGGATCATGACTACGCATCATATCTGAAGTCTGCACTGGGCCGGCTTCCGGAACCTGGAGACTTTGTAGATGTTCAGGGGAAAGTACTGGGACAGCATAAAGGCATCTGGCATTTTACCGTGGGACAGAGAAAAGGTCTGGGGATCACTTTCGGGAAGCCTATGTTCGTGAAGGAGATACGTCCGGAGAAAAACCAGGTAGTCCTTGGAGAAGCAGATGAGATGTTCGGGACAGGGCTTCTGGCGAGCCATCTGAATTTTATGGCAGAAGAGAGGATTGCCGGAGAAACGGAAGTCATGGCAAAAATCCGGTACAGCCATGCCGGAGCTCCTGCCATTATCCGGATGCTGGGAGATGACCTGGCGGAGTGCAGGTTCCTGGAACCGGTTCGTGCGATTACACCGGGGCAGGCTGTGGTCTTTTACCGCGGAGATCTGGTGCTGGGAGGCGGCATCATAGACCGGAGACTGGATGCTGCAGAACAGGAAGCATCTCCGGTGCAGCCTGGTAAATGAAAAAGAAGGTGCCGGAACATCGTTCCGGATGTACCATGATCGGTACACAGAGTGTGCCGGGAAAGAGGAAAGAATGAAGAAGTCTGCAGGAATCCTGCTTTTGCTGGCATTTTCTATCAGTTTTCTGTGCGCATGCAACGCATATACGCCTGGTCCCAGTACCACCCGTTCCCAGGTGGCGCCGGTTTCAGTTCCGACGACGGAGCTGGTGGAAACAGCAGCACCTACGGAAACGCAGCCGGTTACAACAACGGCAGCACCGACTACGACCGCAGAGGATCCTGCGATCTGGCATCAGACGGTAGAAGAAACTACCGAAGAAGTGAAGCTCTATGTCTATGCTGTGGCAGATGTAAATGTACGTACGGCGGCCAACAAGAATTCGGATATCATAGCGACTCTTTCCTATGGGGATAAGGTTGAGAAGATCGGGGAAGAGGGAAGCTGGTTTAAGATTATTTATAACGACCAGGAAGCATTCGTATATGGAACATATCTGTCGGAGGAAGAGCCGTAAGGGTTTTTCCGGAGACCGGAAAAGAGTCAAAACAAAGAGCAGGAACCGTCAGACTGGTTCCTGCTCTTTGTTGTCACCGGAAGGATTATCACCGGATGCATGATCTGCCGGGGATGAATTGTTTTCCTGAGGAATCTCAAATTTGTATCCCAGTCCCCAGATAGTAGAGATGTAGGCGCCTTTTTCTCCGATTTTGCTGCGGAGTTTTTTGACGTGCGTATCAATGGTGCGGGCATCCCCATAATAGTTGTAATTCCAGACATGGTTCAGGATGACTTCCCGGGAGAGGGCCATTCCCTGATGCTCCAGGAAGAACTGAAGCAGTTCGAATTCTTTGACAGAGAGATCCAGCGGTTTTCCGTCTACCGTAACCAGATGAGCGGATTTATTCAGCTCAATGCCGCCGGCGGAAAGCGTTTCCTGGACATCCCCTCCCGTACGGCGCAGCAGGGCGTTGACGCGGGCTACCAGGATTTTGGGACTGAAGGGCTTTGTGACATACTCATCTACACCCAGGGAAAAGCCTTTAAGCTCATCCTGTTCCTCCGATTTGGCGGTAAGCATGATGACGGGGACCTTTGAGACGGCCCGGATGGCAGAAAGGGCTTCCCAGCCATCCATTTTCGGCATCATAACATCCAGAAGAATAAGATCAATGCGGTGATCTCCGAGGACGGTATTCACAGCCTCTTCTCCGTCGGACGCTTCCAGAACGGTGTGCCCGTCCCGGGCCAGGAAATCCCGCACCAGCTTGCGCATACGTGCTTCGTCATCCGCAATCAGTATTCTGGCCATAACCGGCTCCTTTCATAGAAAAAACCTCTGAATCTCAACATTCAGAGGTTTTATATTCGTGGGACCGAAGAGGCTCGAACTCTTGACCTCTCGCGTGTGAGGCGAACGCTCATCCCAGCTGAGCTACGATCCCGCAACAAAGGGTATTATAGCATATTCTCCGGAAAATGCAAGCGTATTTTTCAGAGCATGCCTTGTGCGGGATGCATCTTTCCTATCGTGGGGAGCATGAGTAACTCGGCGGGGTGTATGAGTAACTCAGCGGGCAGCGGAGCCCAGGTAAGCGTCACGCACGCGCTGATCTGCCAGCAGTTCTTCCCCGGTGCCGGATATGGTGATGCGTCCGGTTTCCAGTACATAAGCCTTGTCGGCACAACGCAGAGCAGCATTCGCGTTCTGCTCGATCAGGAGAATCGTAATACCCTCGGACTTCAGGTCGCGGATAATGGAGAAAATATCACGCACTACGAGCGGCGCAAGGCCCAGCGAGGGTTCATCCATCATCAGCAGCTTTGGCCTTGCCATCATGGCCCGGCCTACAGCCAGCATCTGCTGCTCACCGCCGGAAAGCGTTCCTGCCAGCTGCCATTCACGCTCTTTCAGACGGGGAAAACGCTGAAAGATATCCTCGATGGCAGCTGCAACTTCATCCTTGTCAGGACGGAGATAGGCGCCGATTTTCAGATTTTCCAGAACGGTCAGATTGTCAAATACCCGGCGGCCTTCAGGTACCAGCGCGATTCCTTCAGCTACCACCTGCTGGGCATTGAAGGGGATGATATCCCTTCCCATAAAGTTGATGGCGCCGGAAGCCGTCTTGACCAGGCCGGAAATAGCCCGAAGCGTCGTGGACTTTCCTGCGCCGTTGGCGCCGATCAGCGTTACGATCTGCCCCTGCTCTACGTCGAAGGAGATGCCTTTCAGCGCTTCGATGCCGCCGTAATTCACCTTCAGGTCCGTTACTTTCAGCATGCTCATGCCTTTCCAGCCTCCTCATCTTCCTCGTCTACACCCAGATAAGCTGCAATGACGGCAGGATTGTTCTGTACCTCTGCGGGAGTACCTTCGGCGATCTGCTTTCCAAAATCGATCACGTAGATACGGTCGGAAATATCCATAACCAGGTTCATATGGTGCTCGATCAGAAAAACCGTCAGGTGGAATTTGTCTTTGATCTGCCGGATAAAAGCTCCGAGTTCTTCGGTTTCCTGCGGATTCATACCCGCTGCAGGCTCGTCCAGCAGGATCAGTTTCGGCTGAGTGGAAAGAGCACGGGCAATTTCCAGAAGCCTCTGCTTGCCGTAGGGCAGAGAAGTTGCCTTTTCGTCTTTTACGTCGGACAGGCCTACTTCTTTTAAAAGGTCCTCGGTTTCCTGCCGCATCTTTTTCTCTTCTGCCGTATTCAGGCGGAATGTGGCGCTCAGGAAGTTGCTGGTGCGGCGCAGATGCCGTGCCGTCAGGACATTTTCAAACACTGTCATGGAAGAGAAGAGACGGATGTTCTGAAAAGTGCGGGCGACACCCAGTTTTGTAATCTCATCCGGACGCCGTCCGGTGATATCCTGCCCGTGCAGGAATATTTTGCCCTCTGTGGGCTGGTAAACACCTGTCACCATGTTGAAGGCTGTTGTTTTCCCGGCACCATTGGGACCGATCAGGGCTACGATTTCGCCCTGGTTGATATCCATGCTCAGATCGTTGACGGCCACAACGCCGCCGAAGCGCATGGTCAGGTGTTCAATATGAAGGACATTTTCCGTACTCACTTGCCCTGCGCCTCCTTTTCTTTTTTATGCTGACTGCGGAACAGATCCGGAAGTTCTTTCGTACCCATGATTCCCTGCCGGAAGAACAGTACCACGATCATAATGATAACGGAAAACACTACCAGGCGGAAACCATTTCGAAGCATAGGAACCTGGAAGGTTCCGATTACCTGTTTCTGATCCAGAAAACGGAGCCACCATTCGGAGCAGGCTACGAACAGGAATGAAGACAGGCAGGAGCCCGTGACGGAACCGATCCCCCCGATGACAACGATCAGCAGGATTTCGTAGGTCATGGCCGTAGTGAAGGACTTGGCCTGCACGGTAGTCTGGTACATGGCAAGCATGGCACCGCCTACCCCTGCAAAGAACGAGGAAATGCAGAAAGCCAGACGTTTGTGACTCGCCAGCCGGATACCCATAGCTTCTGCAGCGATTTCATCATCCCGGATCGCTTTGAGTGCACGCCCATACGTGGAGTTAATCAGAAGAATGATTACGCCGATGCATACTCCCGCGATGATGAACGGCACCAGCGTGGACAGATAAACCGTAACTTTTCCGGAAGCGTTCCGGATGTTGAAATCGTTGAAGGTGGGGTAGTTGTTCAGCATATTGGAACCGTTGGTAATCACGCCGAGCTTATCCCACTGGAAAACGGCACGGATTATTTCCGCAAAACCCAGAGAGGCAATGGCCAGATAGTCGCTTTTCAGCCGCAGAACCGGCAGGCCGATCAGGAAGGCGAAAAACGCTGCCATGAGTCCGGCGAGGAGCATGGCCACGAACCAGGGCAGGGAAAACTGTACGATGCCGCCATTGTAATACTGATACACATTGATGCGCTGGGCTGCAGGTATGGTGAAAATACCGAAAGTATAGGCACCGATCAGCATAAAACCTGCCTGTCCCAGTGAGAAGATGCCTGTAAAGCCGTTCAGCAGATTCATGGAAACAGCAACCAGCGCGTAGGTTGCTCCTTTCTTCAATACTGTAAACAGCATGGAGGTGGGAGCTATGGTCTGTTCTGCAATGAAAACTGCCGCGTAAATGCAGAGGACAACCACTGCGGAAAAGAAGATGGCGGGATCTGCTTTTTTCTTTGTAGTATTGTTCATTCCGCTCACCTCACACCTTGTCCGTATTCTTCTCGCCGAACAGGCCCGTAGGCTTCACGGCCAGAATAATGATCAGGAGCGCGAAAGAAAAGGCATCCGAGAAAGTAGCCAGGCCGAGAGGACCGTGGATCAGTCCCAGCTTGAACAGCATGATGTCCAGGCCTTTGATGATATTTTCCGCAATGCCGATAATGAACGCGCCTACGACTGCGCCGGGAATGGAACCGATACCTCCGAATACCGCTGCAACGAACGCTTTCAGACCCGGCATGGCGCCGGAAGTCTGAATAACGGTTGTGTAGTTGGTAAAATACAGGATGGACGCCACGCCGGCCAGGAAGGTACCGATGACGAAAGTAATGGAGATGACCCTGTTGATCCGGATGCCCATCAGCTGACTGGTTTCAAAATCCCTGGAAACAGCCCGCATGGCCATGCCGATCTTCGTATGGTTGATCAGCTGCACCAGAGCGATTACCAGCAGAAGAGTCAGAAACGGAGTGACGACGGTAACAATCTTTGTGGTCGCGCCGAAAACCGTTACAGACTGGGAAATCCACGGAATGGTGGGATAGAGCTGGTTCAGACCTCCGGTGATGTAAAGCACCAGATTCTGAAGGGCATAGCTTACACCGATGGCTGAAATCATGGCAGACATACGGGGAGCATTCCGCAGGGGCTTGTAGGCTACACGTTCAATGGTAAAACCGATCAGGGCCGTGAGAGCCAGTACCAGCGGAATGCACAGCCACAGCGGCACACCGCTGGCAGCCATGTAAACCATAATAATGCCGGCTACCATGAATACATCGCCGTGAGCGAAGTTGATCAGCCGGAGAATCCCATATACCATGGTATAGCCGATCGCGATCAGTGCGTACTGGCCTCCCACCGATATACCGGAAAGCAGGTAGGGAAAAACCGTGTTCCACATAGGGGAAACGCTCCTTTTCAGAGTAATGAAAAAACATCAGGTTCAAGAGCGATGCTTGTGAGAATACCCGTTCATGCAGGCATTTTCGCTGCATTGAAAAATGGAATGGCGGAGGCAAACGCCTCCGCCGAAGAATATCAGGAATAAATAAATCGACGGATTATTCGACAGTCTGGGTCGCTACGAATTCCCAGTCACCGGTTTCGGTATTGGCCTGCTTGATGACTGCGGAATCACGCTTGGCATCACCGTTCTCGTCGAATTCAATGTGGCCGGAAACGCCGTCATACTGGACACCGGGCAGGGCAGCCATCACAGCAGCGGGATCCGTGGAACCGGCAGCCTTCAGAGCTTCGAGGGCGGTGTAATAAGCATCGTAACCCATGATGCTTACAGCTGCGATCACGTCGTTGCCGCCATTGTTGGTGAGGGCTTCGGGATTCTCGTTCAGCCAGGTTTTGAAGCCTTCATCAAAGGCGGGGTCCGCACCTTCCTGATAGAAGGTGGAAACGGTCAGTACCACATTGGTACCCTTTGTAGCTTCAGCAACTACATTGCTGTCCAGTGTATCGCCGCCCAGCAGGGTAAAGGCTACGCCCTGGCTGGCTGCCTGCTGCATGATCTGTGTAGCGTAAGCGATCGATACCGGGCAGAAAAGAACGTCAGCGCCATACATGGTCGCATTGGTCAGGTAGCTGGTGAAATCAGAGGTTCCGGTAGGGAAGCTGTCCACGATGGGATTGCCGCCCAGTTCCTTGAAGGGATCTGCGAAGTATTTGATCAGGCCCTGGTCATAGTCATTGCCAAGTTCGCCCAGGCAGTAAACGGTCGAAGCACCAAGGGTTTTGAAAGCATAGTTCGCAAGAACGGGACCCTGGAAAGGATCGGTGAAGCAGATGCGGAAATAATGGGGGTTGTTCAGTGTGACCTGCGGGTTGGTGCAGGTAACGCCGATGACCGGAATACCGGCTTCTGCGAAGGTAGGGCTGCCGGCTTTGGATACGCTGGAGCCGTAGCTGCCGAGAACAACGGATACATTCTGGGAAACCAGCTGAGCTGCCGCTGTGGGAGCTTTATCCGCGGAAGAACCATTGTCCGCGTATACCAGCTCGACATCATAGGTTGTACCGCCGATCTCTACCGTGGGGGTTTCCGCGTTGGCATACTGCATACCCAGCATTTCCTGTTTGCCGCCTGCACCGGAGTCGCCGGAAGCGGGTTCAAACACGCCGATCTTTACGGTGTCAGCCATCGCGGTTGTACTGAAGGCCAGCAGCATGGCTGCTGCCAATGCAACGATTTTTTTCATAAGGAATTCCTCCTTCAAACATTTTATGGCGTTATTATACAAAGAATGAGGGCTGAATGCAAGCGATTTTTCATAAAACGGGCCGATTTGTGAATAAAAATGCATCCTGGCCCGCCTGGAAACGGCTGCTTCGTGCGTAAAACGAATACAGG
>CACZQT010000204.1 GCA_902783295.1 uncultured Lachnospiraceae bacterium | reverse complement strand
TGCGGTTCTCGTATTTTTACACGCACCGGACCAACTGTGTGGAACAGTTCGGGAGTTCCCTGCTTCCGGAAGAGGAAAAAATCCCTTACTGTGAAGATATTTACCGCCGGTGGAAAACGCCGTGTATTTTCAAAATTACACCGCTGAGCAGGCCTTCACTGGATCAGATGCTGGAAGAGCGCTCCTACGAGAAGCAGAATGTGACGCAGGTCATGTGTATGGAACTGCCTCCCCGGCCGGATGATTCCGGTCTGCCGGCGGATTCCGGCAGCTTTACCACCATCCACGCAGGGGATATGACAGTACGGAACCGCATACCGGATGAGTGGATCGATGCCCTGTTTTCCATTAAAGGCAACACGACAGTCACGCACCTGAAAATCGTTCCTTCCATGTATGCCGCCATTCCAAAGGATGTGCGCTGCGTTTATATCCGGAGAAATCATACGATTGTCGCCACCGGCCTGGGAATTCTGGACAGGGACTATATCGGTATATATGCGATCAATGTGAGATCTGAATACCGCAGGCAGGGAATGGCGAGACGAATCTGTGAAATGCTGCTGCAGGAAGGGATCAGATCCGGCGCGAAACGGGCTTACCTGCAGGTCCTGGAGAATAATACACCTGCCATTAACCTGTATGAGAGCCTGGGATTTTCCTACGCCTACACATACTGGTTCAGAGTGAAGAGTCTTCTGTAGCCTGTCGAATACAACCATAGATTTGCCATATAGAAGAGGAGGAACCCGCTGTGTACGATTTTAAAACCCTGCTGGACAGAAAAGGAACAGACTGTATCAAATGGGATGCCATGGAGATGGCTTTCGGGCGGGAAGACCTGATGCCGTTCTGGGTGGCCGACGGGGATTTCCCGGTGCTGCCGGAGATCCGGCAGGAGCTGGAAAAACGCTGTGCCCCGGGGCAGACCTTCGGGTATACCCAGGCAGGGGAGAGGTTTATTCAGGCTGTGATCCGGTGGAACAGGGAACGCCATAACCTGGCGGTCCGGCCGGAGGAAATCCTTCTGGTCCCGGGCGTGGTGACCGGACTTTCTGTAGTAACGCTGGCTCTGACCGGAGAAAAGGAGCCGGTGCTGATTACCCCGCCCGTATATACACCGTTTTTCAATGTGGTGAAGAATCTGGGGCGAACCCTGGTGGAAGCGCCGCTGCGGACGGAAAACGGGCGGTATGTGTTTGATTTTGAAGAGATGGAAGCAAAGATGGCGGCCGGCGTGAAAATGTTCATTCTCTGCAGCCCTCAGAATCCGGTCGGACGCGTATGGGAAGAATCCGAACTGATCCGGGTGGCGGAACTGTGCCGGCGATACAAAGTGCAGCTGGTTTCGGATGAAATCCATTACGATATCGTTGCTCCCGGGAAGAAACATATCTGCATTCCTCAGGTAGAACAGGATGCAGTTATGCTGACGGCAGCCAGCAAGACTTTCAATATCGCAGGCCTGAAAACTTCCTATATGATTATCCGGAATCCGGAACTCCGGAAAAAAGTGGCCGGATGGCTGCATTGCCTGGAACTGGAATGCAACCTGTTCGGGCTCCTGGCAACAGCGGCGGCTTATGAAAACGGGGCAGCCTGGGCAGATGAAATGAACCTTGTGATTCAGGACAATGCGGAAATGGCTGTGAGCTTTTTTGCTGAGAACCTGCCGCAGGTAAAAGCGTATGTTCCGGAGAGTACCTATTTAATGTGGCTGGATTTTTCGGGTTTTGGCCTGGACGAAAAGGAAATACAGAAAAAACTGGTGGAGCAGGCCGGTGTGGCATTAAACCCCGGCAGAGACTACGGGAAAGGGTATGAAGGATTCCTGCGGATGAACATTGCGGTTCCGAAAGAGTATCTGCGCAGAGGCCTCGAGAAAATCGTCGAAGCATTCCGTTAAATACAGGAAAGAGACAAGAATCCAAAGCTCCGGTTGGCAGGGCAGAATCCCCTCTCTGATATGGAATTCTGCCCTCCAGACAGGCCGAAAAATTCGTAAAAACTTTTTTGAAAAAGTAGTTGACAAACAGAGGAAGCGGTGCTATTATAATCAAGCTGTCGCTGAGAACGACGGCAACGCACCTTGACAAATGAACAGCATATTCCAACCCTGAAAGATTCCATAAAAACATAGGTTCCATTCACGGGAACCTGGTTTTC
>CACZQT010000203.1 GCA_902783295.1 uncultured Lachnospiraceae bacterium | reverse complement strand
TCAGCATCTTGCTCTGATAGGCAGATATCCCCATGAATACGGCAATCATCGCAACCAGAATGGCCACAACAAGAAGGATTGTTTTTTGCTGAAGGCCTATGGTTATCCCGAATCGTTTTTTCACACAGTTTTTCCCCCCTTCATACCGGCAGCGACGGTATTACCCCGCATTGCCGCCTGCAGGCGGCAATCTCCTCTTGGTTATATCATACTGCACCTGTCTCTGCCAGTATTTTTGCTTTCAGGGTTTTCATGCGAATCAGCCATAAATCATGAGAATAAATTGTGATATCGTAAAAACGTGAAGATTCGAAAGTATTCATGATCTTTTCATTACGAAAATTATGTGATATAATCCAGGAAACAACTCTTAGAAACGAGGTGATCTGATGACTAAAATCAGAATCTGCGGACTGACACGTCCGGAGGATGTGGAACTCGCCAACAAACTGAAGCCGGATGCGGTCGGATTTGTATTTATCCACGGGAACAGCCGGTATATAGACCAGAAAACCGCCATTGCACTGAAGAACCAGCTGGATCCCGGAATCCAGGTAGTCGGCATTTTTGAGAATGAACGCCCCATGATCGTCACGAACCTGCTTCGCATGGGCATCATTGATGCCGTTCAGTTCAGCGGCTCGGAGACAGAGGATGATATTCTGAATCTGCGCCGGCAGTTTAACTGCCCTGTCTATCAGGTGTTCCGCGTAGAAAGTCCGAAGGATGCACTGATGTCCGAATGGAGCGTTGCGGATCTGGTTCTGCTGCGCATCCGGAAAGGGGCTGAAGAAAGCCTTCCCTGGAACCTCGCCAAGTTCTCAAGACGGCCTTTCATCCTGGCCGGTGACCTTTCTCCGGACACCATTACGGAAGCCATGGCTGAATGCCATCCGTTCGCGGTCGATCTGGGCACCGGTATCCGGAACGAAAACGGCATCGATCCGGAAATGACCACGGAAACTGTCATGAGAATCCGTAAGTTTGATGAGGAAGCGGCGGCGAAATAACTGCGACTGCACGAATATTCTATATGTTTCGTGAGGAGAAGAAAGCGGACGAACCCGGGAGATGGAATTCTCCCGGGTTCGTCTGTTATCTAAGCACTTGGGCTCCCTCCGTCACCGCCTGCGGCAGTGCCACCTCCCTCCAGGAGGGAGGCATGGCTCACAGTCTGTTGCGGTATTCGTTGGCGCTCATACCCACCAGCTTTTTGAAGATGCGGGCAAAGTGAGCCGTGTCCGCATAGCCGACCATCTCTCCGATATCTCCGATCCGCAGACTGGGATCAGCCAGCAGTTTTTTGGCTTCCTCCATCCGCAGGGAGTGGAGGATATCATAAAAACTCTTGCCGGTATAACGGTTGAGAAGCTTGGACAAATGCCACTGCGAAACGTAGCAGGCATCCGCCACATCCTGCAGCGTAAGCTTTTCGGTGCGGTGTTTTTTCATGTAGGAAAGCGCCTGCTTTGCGATAAAGCTGCCCGCCGCCTCGCGTTCGCTCTCCCGCTCGCTGTCAGTTCCGTTTTCCGGCTTTTCTTCTCCCGGCCGGTTTTCATCCGTCAGCTTTCTTTCTGTCTGTTTTTCATCCGTATATTTTTCATCTGACTGTTTTTCTCCAGACGGTTTTCCATCTGACAGATTTTCGTCAGCCAAGGTTTTTTCCTGACGCCTGCGGCCCAGCCGTTCCGTCATTGCCCGGAGCGCTTCCTGAATTTCATCCATCCGGGAAGGTTTGAGCAGAAAACGTGTGACGCCGAGCCGGATCGCTTCCTGCGCATAGGTGAAGTCCCGGTATCCGGTCAGAACCGTCACCTGCATATCCGGGAATTCGCTGCGAAGCCCCGCCAGCATGGTCAGGCCGTCATCTCCCGGCATGCGGATATCCGTAAAGAGAATGTCCGGACGGAGCCTGCGGATCACTTCCGCACCGCCGATGGCATCCTCTGCCGTTTCCACGACCTCACAGCCAAAGTCCTCCCAGCGGACGACACGGCGCAGGCCCTCCAGGATCAGTGGTTCATCATCGATCAGTACAACCCGGTACACGTTCTCACCTCTTTTCCGCAGCGACAGGTACTCCCCTTGTCCTACTATACTCTATCCCTTTATGGCTCCGGCCGTCAAGCCTTTGATGATGTGCTTCTGCAGGCAGACATAGACTACGAGCACGGGGATGACCACCAGCACCACGGAGGATGCCATCAGGCCGTAATTCACGCCGGCCTGGGAGCTGATTTCGTTCAGCAGGCCGGTGATGGCGCGTTCCTGCGGGTAGCGCAGGAAGAAGGACTGCGTGAAGAGGTCGTTATAGCTCCAGAGGAAGGCAAAAATCGCTACGGTTGCGAAGGAGGATTTTGCCGCCGGAATGATGATGTGGAAATAGATCTGAAAGACGCTGCACCCGTCAATGTAAGCGCTTTCTTCCAGCTCGATCGGCACCGACTGAATGAATCCCATCAGAATGACGATCGCGAAGCACAGGTTTCCGGCGATCTGCGGCAGGATGACCGCGAGCAGGCTGAGCCAGCGGTTGCCCGTGCCGGCGATGCCCATCATCGCTTCCATGCGGAAGACCGGGATAATCGTGGAAAATACCGGAAACATCATGCCCGCCATGATCAGGCTGTACAGCAGCCCGCGGAAGCGGAAGCGGTACCTTACCAGGCCGTAGGCCGCGAGTCCCGCGATGATGACCACGCAGATGGTAACCGTTCCGGAGATCAGGAAGCTGTTGAGGTAGGCGTTTTTAAAATCCGCGCGCTGAAATGCGGTGATGTAGTTATCCCAGGTAAACGCTTCTCCCATCGGCAGGGAGAAGGAGTCGGACATGATGAGTCCCTTCTGCCGGAAGGAATTCAGGATGACCCAGATGAAGGGATAAATGGTCGTAAGCGCCCAGAAAGAGAGAACCAGATAGGTGACTGCCTTTGAGGCTTTCTGTCGTCGGCTGTTCATCTTGCTTCCCCCTTTCTCAGATATCTTCCGAGGGCTTAAAGACCCGGTTGGCGATGTTGGAGAGTACCACACCCAGCACAACGATGAGCACGGCGATCGTGGAACCATAGTCCACGTTCATCTTGTTGAAGGTCTGGTCGTACATGTAGGTGCCTGTCAGCCATCCCATGTTTTCCGGCATGCCTGCACCGAACATGACCCAAGGCAGGTCGAAAACCTTCAGTGCGCCGGTGATGGCCAGCACCAGGCAGGTGCAGAGCACGTTGCGGAGCAGCGGAAGAGTGATATAGCGGGTGCGCTTAAGGCCGCTCGCCCCGTCAAGCGCGGCTGCTTCGAAGATATCCTGCGAGATGTTGTTGATGCCGGTCACGAGGATGACGAAATAGAAACCGACGTACTGCCACATGACCGGAAGAAGCATGGTAAAGAGGAAATGCGCCTGGTCCTTCCAGTCGAGCCACTGTACGATAACTTTTCCGCTGGGCTTTACCTCGTAAGGCAGCTGGCCCATGCTTAAGAGCAGCTGGTTCACCATGCCTCCTTTGTAAAGGAAGATGAGGTTGAACATCAGGCCGAGGGCTGTTGCGGAAATCACGATAGGGAAGAAATACACCGTGCGGAAAAACTGCGCGCCGACACGGATGGTATCCACCAGAAGGGCCAGGATGAGCGCGATGCCTACCTGGAAGACTACGGTGCAGACCGTCAGGATCAGTGTGTTTTTCAGCGCTGTACGCATGTTGGGATCCTGGAAAAGACGCACGTAGTTCTCGTACCAGGGTTCATTCAGCCCTTCCGCCGCCCGGCCCAGACCCCCGATCTTCAGAACGGTATTGAGAATGTTCTGGAAGAAGGGGTAGTAAAGGTAGACAAACAGGAAGAGGAATGCCGGTACCAGGAACACCAGCAGCGGGGATTTCTTTTTGTAAATCATCGAGCTCATAATATCACCGTCCTGTGGGATGAGTGGGCAGGGAAGCAGGGGAGGCAGTAAAAACGGCTGCTGCTTTCGCAGCAGCCGTAAAATTTCTGGCCTGTCAGATCTTCAGATTTATGGTTCTGCTCTGTTCTGGTCCGGATTGCCGGGACTGCCCGGTTCCGGTCAGTGCAGTGCGGATTTATCTCTCTGCTCAGTTCAGGGTGATGGCGGAAGCAACCGCATCTTCAGGGGTCATCTTGCCGGTAACTACGTTCTGGATGTTGCCGAACAGATCTGCCTTGGCTTCACCGGTGATGGTATCCTGTACGGCACCGGAGATAGCGGTGATGCTGGCGTTGGCGTCCGCGGCGGACTGCTGCAGGCTGTTCAGGCCGGCAGGGCTGGCGCCGTTCACAAGAGCGGTCACTTCGGTCGTTACGAAGGTGCTGAGCACTTCGTCGGAAGTCAGCTGGGATACGAATTCTACAGCAGCTTCACGCTTGGTTTCATCATCCCATGCCTTGCGGGTGATGAAGTAACCCATGGAGATACCGCCGATGGCTTCGGAAGCGCTGCGCTCGCCCTTGCCGGGTACATAAGCGATGGCGAAATCATCCAGGTTCTCCGCGTTGGAGGTGAAGTAACCGACTTTCCAGGAACCGTCGATCAGGAAGGCAGCTTCGCCGGCGTTGAAGAGTTCAACGGTCTCAGCGTCGGAAGCGGTCAGGGTGTTGGCAGGGAAGTATCCGGCTTCGTACAGGGCTTTGAAATCGTTCAGGGCAGCTACCCATTTCTGGCCGGCTTCATCGTCTACGGAAGCGGGAACATCCAGCTGGTTCTCTACGGTACCGTTGTTCATAACCAGGAACTCGAACCAGTAGTGAGGTACTTCAAACAGGGAGCAGGCGATGGGGGTATAGCCGGCTTCTTTGATGGTTTCGCAGTCAGCCAGGAACTGATCCCAGGTATAATCGGGGCCGGGAACCTCAACGCCGCAGTCAGCCAGGACAGCCTTGTTCACGAACATGTTCTCCCAGTAACCGGAAGAAGGTACAGAGTACTGCACGCCGTCGGCCGCCACAGCCATCATGCTGCTCTTCATGTTGGTCGCGTAATCAGGATACTCGTTGCGGATTTCGTCGATGGAAACAACCTTGCCGGCGGAAACGAAAGGCTCGGCATCCGCGTTGGTGAAGAAGAAAAGGACATCGGGTTCGGAACCGGTTTCGAAGTCGGTCAGGACTTTGGCTTTCCATTCTTCGTTGGAAGTAGCGGAACCATCGTTGACCTTGTTGCCGGTGGACTCTTCGTAAGCCTTTACAGCGGCCTCAAAGTTGGCACGGTTGCCGTCATCACCACCGTAGGAAGTAACGACATTCAGAGTTACACCTTCCGCGAAAGCAGCGGGGCAAAGGCTCACTGTCATGGCAAGCGCAAGCAGCAGGGAAAAGATTTTTTTCATGTTGATTTCCTCCTGATTTAGGCTGTTGCTCTGATCTCCTCTCCGGATATCAGATGTTTCTTTTGGGACAGCGGGGTGCTCCCCCGTATCCCGTTTCTGAAGCCTATTGTACAGAAATCATACATTCCGCGAAAGATCGTTGCTTGCCATTTCTTGTCTCTTCTTGTGAGCATTGTAACAAAAATCGTAAAGAGGTGCGGGGAGACAGAGGGACAGAGGGACAGTCCCCTTGTCCTAGGGGGACAAGGGGACTGTCCCTCTGTCCCTCTGTCCCTCTGTCTCCCCAGCCGCAGCGGCTATGATTATCTATAGTCGTCCACGTCGAACTTTCTGTCCTTGTAATAGTAATCCCGGTCATCCTCTGTAATCTCCCGGATGACTCTGCAGGGATTCCCGGCTGCGATGACGTTGTCCGGGAGGTCTTTTGTCACGACGCTGCCGGCTCCGATCACGACGTTGCTGCCTATGGTGACCCCGGGCAGAATGCAGACATTTCCGCCGATCCAGACATTGTCTCCTATTGTTATTTCGATTCCGTATTCATAGCCGGTGTTGCGCGACTGCGGATGAACCGGATGACCAGCCGTATATATAGAAACATTCGGGGCGATCTGCGCATTGTCGCCGATCCGGACTTTTCCGACGTCGAGGACCATGAAATTGTAGTTCGCGAAGAAGTTTTCTCCCACCTCTATGTTGCAGCCGTAATCGCAGTGAAAAGGAGGTTCTATATTTACGTTCTTGCCTGTTTTCCCAAGGATTTCCCGGATGAGCTTATCCTTCTCTTCCAGTCTGTCGGGTTCAAGATGGTTGTACCTGAATATCCTCTTCTTGTTCTCAAGACGTTCTTCATCCAGGCCGTCCAACCACGCCTTATACGGCAGTCCGGCCAGCATTCTTTCTTTCTGGTTCATAGTTCACTCCGTTCGTATTTACAATTTTCTTCTCGTATGAAGGGACAGGGAGACAGAGGGACAGTCCCCTTGTCCCAAAAGGACAGGGGAACTGTCCCTCTGTCTCCCTGTCCCTTCATCATGTCAGCCGGGGAAACTTACCCGGGCTAAGATGCGGTCGGGTGCGGGCTGTGTGAGGCTCAGTTCGCCTTCTTCCCCGTAGAGGAGCTTCAGGCGCTGGCGGACGTTCCTCAGTCCGACGTGTCCGGATGCTTCTGTTTCATAGGAGGGGGATGACAGCATGGCGTTTACTTCTGCCTGATCTTCCGGACTCATCGTTCCGTCGTGTTCGACCTCAAGCACAATGCATCCGTCTTCCCGGTGCTCCCCGTCTGCGTTCCGCTTCTCCCGGTAAGCACGCAGGCAGAGGCTCCCGCCATGGTGCGGCGTGATGTCGTGTTCTACTGCATTTTCCGCCAGGGGCTGCAGAACCAGGCGCGGCACGAGCGCTTCCATGAGGCTCTCGT
The DNA here is from genome assembly GCA_902783295.1 of uncultured Lachnospiraceae bacterium. Classification (GTDB taxonomy): domain Bacteria; phylum Bacillota; class Clostridia; order Lachnospirales; family Lachnospiraceae; genus UBA3305. The sequence goes on along the minus strand of CACZQT010000203.1, from coordinate 2,147 downwards.
CCAGCTCTTTTCTGATTTCGAGACGTTCTCCAAGCCTTTCCCGGATGATATAGAGATAGGCGTCCACATAGCTCAGTTCTTCCCGGAGCGGAATCCTGCTGCGCCCGTCGCGCCCCAGAGCTCCGTTCATCATGGTGGACAGGGCTTCGATCATGGCGCTGACGCGCTCATCATTCGCGAGCCGTGCTTCCCAGTTGATGATTTCCAGGGTATTGTTCAGGAAGTGAGGATTGATCTGCGACTGCAGGGCTTTCATCCGGGCCTGCTGCAGAGCCTGCTGTTCCTGATAGGATCTTTCGAACTGGTTCTTCAGTTCTGTGGACATGGTATTGAAGTTCGCATACAGCCTGGCAAATTCCTGGCTTTCCGCCTTTGTTTCAATGGTATAGCCCCGCTCGCCGGCCTCCAGGCGGCTGTTGGCTTCTCCCAGGATTTCTACCGGTTTCGTTACATAACGGCGGAACAGGTAGAGCATGAGGGTCAGCATGGGCAGAACCAGAAGCACAACAAAACCTACCACGAGCCGGATGCGCGGTACATCCCGCCAGAGATAAAATGGCGCCTGTACCGCACACAGACGGAAGCTGTGGCCGGATACGTTTCCTTCAAAGAAAAAGGTCCTCCCCGCTTCGCCGGGTTTTGGGGATGCTTCTGCGTTTTGAGAATTTCCGGGCTCCCCGGATATTCCTGTGTTCCCGGTTTCCCGAACGCCTCCTGTCGTCTGAAGTTTCTTTTCTTCGTCCAGGAGAAGGGTTCCGTCGATCTGCAGGCTTACGGTGCTGATCCCGCGTACCGCATCGAGCGACTGGAACAGCTGTTCCTGATTACAGAGAAGGACGACGGAAGCATAGGGCCGGAAATGGCTGTCCAGAAGATTTCGCGCGACGTACAGTTCTCCCCCGTATTCCAGAAGAAGGATTCCGGTATCCACATCGCTCATCTTTTCCAGCACATCCGCTTCGATAGCATCACGGTATTCCCGCTGCGCGCTGAAGCCGAGGTCCCCGCGGCCGGCTGCGTACGGCCGCACGTCCGGTTCTTCCCAGAAGCTCAGGAATGCCGCCAGGATCCTCTCGTCCCTGGTGAAGTTCTGGTTCAGGTATTCCGTCACGGTGCGGTAAAGTGCAGCACTGTCGCCGTCTCTCTGGTAGAGACGGTAGGCGTTGCGGACGACGCCGTCGTAGGAAACGGATTTGGAGGCCTCAAAGACTGCGTCCATCCGGATCTCCAGCTGCTCGACCGCATTCTGGGCGCGGGCTTCCAGCTCCTGCCGGGAGGAACTCTCATAGCTTCTTCCGAGCAGTATGCCCGCCAGGATCACCACGCTCAGCACGGGGAGAATCCAGCACAGCAGTACCGCTGCCAGCAGCCTCGTCCGCAGGGAGCGGGGCTTTTTCGTCCTGTTCATATCAGAGCTCCAGCAGGCTGCGCCAGGCTTCGATGTAACTGTCTGCTTTTTCCGTGCTTTCAGCCTCTGCGGCCATTCGCAGCAGGGGTTCCGTACCGGAGAAGCGGCAGATCACCCAGCTGCCGTCTTCAAAGTACAGCTTTACGCCGTCTTCCCGGTTCAGGCGCTGTATACCGGGAAGATCGGGGAAAATGCCCTCTTCGAAAAGCTTTGTCTTCAGCTCGTTCTTTCTCTCGGGCGTCATGGAGAAATCCGCTTCCCGGTAGAAAAGCTTCCCGTATTTGTCGGTGATTTCCGAAAAGAGTCCGGAGATGGATTTGCCCGTAACGGCCAGCATCTCGGCCAGCAGCGCCGCGGCATAGATCCCGTCCTTACCGGAAATGTGGCCCTGCACAGCCATGCCGCCGGAGCTCTCACCGCCGATGATAGCGCCGGTTTCGGCCATCTTCGCGGAAACGTGCTTGAAGCCTACCGGTACTTCGTAGCATTTCTGGCCAAGGCCTTCGGCCACGCGGTCCAGCAGATGCGTTGTAGAATTGTTGCGCACGCAGGGACCGTTCCAGCCGCGGTATTTCACCAGATAATAGTACAGCAGCACGAGCAGGGTGTTCGGATGTACGAAACCGCCTTTTTCATCGATCACACCGAGCCGGTCGGCATCCCCGTCCGTCGCGACGCCGAGATCACAGTGGCGGTCCACCACCACATGGGAAAGCATGCCGAGCGTCGAAGCGTTCGG
>CACZQT010000202.1 GCA_902783295.1 uncultured Lachnospiraceae bacterium | reverse complement strand
TTCCTCAGGACGCAAGGTTGAATTTTTACCAATTCTGATATGATCCTACAATATCGGTTATCCAAAGTCAAACGTCTTTTTCAGCAGGCCGGCTGGTCTGTGGGCTGTCTTTTCACCAGAGCAGTGAGCTGCGGCAGATGTATTTCCTGTCCGCCGGCCCTTGTAAAACGCCGTCGGAGGGTTATAATAAGGCAGAAGACATATCTTTTCCCCGGCTGATGATGCCTGAACTTCAGGCACGGCCTGCCGGAAAGCAAAGACTGCAGCTGCCGGAAAATAAAGAACGCAGCTGGTGAAGAATAATGACCGCAGCTGCTGGAAAATAATGGCCGCAGCTGCCGGAATATAAAGGCCGCAGCTGCCGGGAAACGAATGAAACAGCAGCGCGGGAGCGAGGAATAACTATGGAATACTTTGGTACACTGGGGCCTTCCTGTGCCGAAGAAAAGACACTGCGGGAAATGATACAGGCCGGCATGACCGGCCTCAGAATCAATCTGTCCCACGGCGGGCTGAACAGCCGGAGGGAATGGATCCGGGCCGCGCAGGCGGCGGCGCGGGAGGAAGGAAAAGCCCTGAAACTCCTGATTGACCTGGAAGGTCCCGAACTCCGGATCGGGCAGCTTCCGGAGATTCTGGAGCTGAAGGAGGGAGACGAAATAAGCCTGCCTTCTCTCGGTATACCGGTCCTGGTTCTGGAAAAACTGGAACCGGGGGACGAAATCCTGCTGGATGACGGCAGGCTGCTGTTATCCGCGTCCCGCAGCGGATCTGATAATGGAATGCCACGCTGCGAAACGGGGAAAGTTCTGCGGGGCGGCCTGCTGAAAAGCCGGAAAAGCCTTGCGGTAACCGGAAAAACCTTTCAGCTTCCCACACTTACGAAACACGATCTGGGAAACCTGGCCCTGGCAGAAGAGTTAGGCGTTACCGGCGTCATGCTCCCCTTTGTCCGCGGGAAGGAGGACCTGGTCTGCCTGCGCGAAGCTCTGGCGGCCGCCGGCTGCCCTTCCGTCCGGATTTACGCCAAAATCGAAAACCTGGCCGGCGTCGCCCATCTCGACGAACTGATTCAGGAGTCAGACGAGATTGTCATCGCACGGGGAGACCTGGGCAACAGCATGCCGCTGTGGAAGCTCCCGGCTGTCCAGAAAATGATCTCCGCAGCCTGCCGGGAGAAAGGCAGGGATTTTATGGTGGTTACCCAGATGCTGGATTCCATGCACACCCGGGCTGTACCTACCCGCGCCGAAGTGATGGATATCTTCCAGGCTGTCCTGGACGGTGCCTCTTCTGTCATGCTGACCGGAGAAACCGCCGGAGGGAAATACCCGGTGGAAGCCATGACTTATCTGGTAAGAACCGGCCGGGAAGGAGAAAAAGCCCGGGCAGCACATGGCTCAAGATAAAACTGAAACAGGAAACAGAGGGGCAGTCCCCTTGTCCCATTCCGGGACAAGGGGACTGCCCCTCTGTCTCACTCTGACCGGTCTGCTTACCGTATAAAGTTTGTCGCCTTCCTGGGTTCCCGTTCCGGAAGCCCGTACTGCTCCTTTGCCAGGGCGATCCCCTTCATCAGGAATACCATATTCCGGGCGAGTTCCCGCACGGTAGCCATTCCTTCTTCGTCCTGGGCAGCATCTCCGGGGTTCATGCCGTATACCATGTTCCAGTAGCGGCTCGAAGCCACCGGCATCCCGGAAATGGTGAAGAACTTGTTGAGCTCATCAAAGGCAGCCGCGCATCCGCCGCGTCTGGCCACGGTAACACTGGCCCCTACCTTCATGCGCTTATCAAACTTTGAGCTGTAGAACAGACGGGTCAGGTACGCCACCAGGGTAGCGTTCGCGGAGGCGTAATACACCGGTGCGCCAACTACCATTCCGTCACATTCCTCAAAGTCTTTCCTGGTTTCGTTCACGATGTCATCGATCACGCACTGTCCGGTCTGTCCGCAGCGGTTGCAAGCCAGGCAGCCCCGGACGTCTTTGTTCCCCACGTGGAGCACTTTGCACTCCACGCCTTCTTCCTCGAAAACCTTCTGCATCTCCTGAAGAGCGGCCGCCGTATTGCCGTTTCCTCTCGGCGACCCGTTAACCAGCAGTACTTTCATCTTTTTCCTCCTTGCAGTTTTCTGTTCAGGAATCACTTCCATTCCCGGGCACCGTGCGCAGGGTATCGGAAGCCTTCTCTCACGCTGCACACGCATTTCTCTTCTTACAGATTCTCACAGCCGGAAGCAGCTGCCGAAACCTCGGCCACAATTTCCTTCATCTCGTCCATGTGCTTCATCATATCGGTAAAGAGCGCCAGCTGGGCTTTTGCCCGGACCAGGTTATGCTCCGGATAATCAATGCGGAAGTACTTATCCCCGATCAGATAGTCTCCCAGGAAACGGGACGACAGTTCCAGGGTGATCACGGCAGCTCCCAGGGAAAGGCTTTCCTTTTCCCTGTCTGTCAGTACGTCCGCGAGTTCTCCCATATACCCTTCCGTATAAGCCCGGAAGAGATTCAGGTCCAGCTTCATCCTGCCGGTATCCTTTTCATCTTCCTCCGCCGTGCAGGCTGCGAAGCGGATCGTGTCGCCGAAATCATAACAGGCCAGGCCAGGCATGCAGGTATCCAGGTCGATAATCACCAGCGGGTCCAGAGTATTCCTGTCAAAGAGGATGTTGTTGGTCTTGGTATCGTTATGCGTCACACGGATCGGAAGAAGTCCCTGGTCAATCTGTTCACACAGGGTACATCCAAACTTCCTGTACTTCCGGATTAACTCTATCTCCGGCTCTGCCTCTTTGACCCGGTCCATGAGATCCAGACGGACAACATCGAAGAAATCATCCAGCCTTTTCCTGGTATCATGAAAATGCGGGATCGACTCGATCAGCTGTCCGGCGTCAAAATCCTGCAGCTGCTGCAGGAAGCGGCCGAATGCCTTTCCGGACATCCTCAGCACGTCCGCATTTCCTCCTGAAGTTTCAAAGGAAACCGATCTGTCTATGAAGTTGTACAGACGCCAGTACTCCACTCCGTCTGCCAGCGGGTCCAGATCCTCATCTACAGCCGTGCCGTCCTTCAGCACAAGATAGTTCTTCCCGGATTCCGTATGATGGAAATGCAGCCGTCTCCGCTTCTCAATGGTTTTTTCCTTGTCCATGATGTGCTGCGTGATCAGGTCTATATTCCGCATCATGCCGACCGGTTCGCGGAAAACATAGGTGTTGATCTTCTGGACCAGGTACTGCTTCACCTCCCAGCCGTCATAGACAGCCGCATAATAGGCTTCATTGATATGGCCGTTCGGGATCCACCGGCAGAGAATCATATCCCCGGGGATACGGAACTGTCTGCATATATAGGCTATTTTTTCTTCCTTGGCAGGATCGACGCCTGTTTTGATCATTCTTTACCTTCTTTCTATGTATATCCGTGCCGGGGCAG
>CACZQT010000201.1 GCA_902783295.1 uncultured Lachnospiraceae bacterium | reverse complement strand
CTGTATGGAACGGACTCCATTGATGAGCAGCTTTCTCTGGAAAAAATGCTGGGCCTGTCTTTTGAGGACCAGATGCGCATGCGGGAATGTGAGAAAGAAACCGCTTCGGCGTGCATGGAAGATTTTGAGACCAAGTTCCGCCTTTTCCGGAATGAAATCGCTTCGGAAAAAACAGCTTCGGATTCCGGAGACTCTGCGCAGGAATTTTACAGGATAAAAATAGAAGAAAGCATTCGTGCCGGGATCCGGATGACCACCAGGGATACACGCAGAAATGTGGCGGCGGAGCTGGCGGACAGGATTCAGGAACTGCCCGAAAACGGGGAGCCGATTGTGATCTGCGGAGGGAGCTTTAATAATGACCGGCGCGTTTCAGGCGTACGGGAGGAGGACAGAGCGGTCATCGACCGCCTGCTTGCAGAGGGAGATCCGGAGAAGCAGTTCTTTGTTGTGGGACATAAAATAAGCGGCTGTGAGAAATATCTGATCGAAAAGAATCAGGGAAGATACAAGATCTTTGCTTTTGTCCCTGCGCTCCTTCAGGCAGGAGGCATCCGGAAACTGAAAGAAAGCGGCGTGAACATCCGGGTCTCCATTGAATCGGAGGAGATGGGCATCTATAAAAGCATTGCGTATGAAATATTCAAGCAGCGGGAGTCAACGCTGTATGCTTTTGACGGAAACAGTGCCGGAGAGAACCTCATTCAGGAGGCAAAGAACGCAAAAAATAAATGCCATATTTACATCACCAGTCACGCCAGAGCCCTCCGAAAGAAAGCGGAATCTCTGGAGGGCTATGTCACGATGATCAGATAAGTTGGAAATATGGCGAAGTGCAGGCACCTGATGACAGCTGCTCCTGAGCATGCCGGCAGGGTGTCTGAAAGGGAAGCGGAGAGCTTATTCATTGACGATCAGGTTTTCAAATGCATTCTGCAGTGCCCAGACTGCAACGCTGCCGCCCTCAGTGCGGAAGGTTCCCCATCCTTCTTCGTCGATGACAATCTCCTCCGTACACTTACCGATAATATCAAAAAAGCTGCAGCCGGCAAATTTCCGGCCCATATACATGCGCTTGCTGCCGCCTTCTCCGTTGGAGAGAAGTACTGCCATGCCGGAATCTGAATGTGCTTTATCTCCGCGGCGTACCCATCCGATTACATGCGGATCATCAAAATAATCTTCCTGTTCGCCATAGGCATACAGATACCGGGCTTTGATCAGCTTGCCCAGATTCGCCACCATCGGCCGGTTCTGCACAGGGTTTCCGTAATAATCTGAGTAGAATACACAAGGCATGCCTTCACTGCGAAGCAGGATCAGAGCATAGGCCAGAGGCTTGAACCAGTCTTCAATAAAGGACTGCAGACTCTGGCCATACTGCGTATCATGATTATCCACGAACGGTACCGCATGGGACGGTCTCTCCTTTACCAGTGTATTGTCAAGGATATGGCGCATGTCATAATCAGCACCTCCCTGAGAAGCATGGAAAAAGTTGTAATGCAGCGCCACATCAAAAAGAGACATTTCGTTTTCCACCGAGTCCAGATAGTTCAGCAGCCGTTCTATGTCACCGCTCCAGTATTCGCCGACAGCCGGCAGTTCTTTTCCGGTCTCGCTGCGGATCCGCTCCAGCAGCTCTTTGTAAAAGGAAAAGCTGATATGTTTTACGGCATCCAGTCTGAGAGCGTCGACGCCTGTGAAATCAAGGTACCACTTGAGCCATTTTCTGGTTTCGTCTCTGACAACGGGATTCCCCATATCCACGTTCATCCCCATCAGGTAATCGAAGTTGCCTTTCTCAGGATCCGTATCCTTCTTCCACCGTTTCCCGAGAAAGCGGTAGATACGGTCACTGTTCTCTTCGTTGACAGCCCAGTCTGTCCCTGAAAAATGCCTGTGATCCCAGGTGAAAGTACTGTATTTGCCGCCTCTGCCGGGGAAGGTAAACTTTGACCAGACCTCGACGGACTGCTTCCCGCCGACCTGCTGTGTGCGGTCGTCAGCCAGATCCGTTACGGCCCGGACCTTTTCGGTTTCATCTCCTCCCATACGGTGATTGAGTACGATGTCGGCGTAGACCTTGATCCCGTTTGCATGAAAAGAGCGGATGGCGTCCAGGTATTCATCCTTCGTGCCGTATTTGGTCCGTACAGTACCTTTCTGATCAAATTCACCGAGATCATACATATCATAAACCCCATAACCGACATCCTCCTGAGAGGTTCCCTTATATGCCGGCGGCAGCCAGACGCGGGTCACTCCAAGCCCTGCCAGATTGTCTGCTTTTGCACTGCAGCGCTTCCACCAGAGGCCGTCATTGGGTAAATACCATTCAAAATATTGCATCATGGTTTCATTGTGAATCATAGCGAATCCCCCTTTCCCATGAATTTCGGTTGTTTTACCACAACCGGATTGATTTGTCAAATTTGCTGCCGGAATCCCATATGAAATTGCATGAAGATATGATCCTGCCTGAGGAGCTGTATCTTTTCTGAGCTGGGGGGAGGCCCCTTTCCGGATGTCTGTTGACAGGATTCCTGCGTCATGATATGATTTTTTAGATTTGAAAGAACTTGCGTAACTGTTCAGAGACAGAGACTTTCAAAGCACTATTTTACCTGCGGTTTACGGTACTTCGGTGAGGCGCATTATTGATAGAACCGAATGGTTCGGATTTTATAAGTTGGTTACTTTTTATAACCGAATTGTGTCTGCAGCACAGACTTGTAAGGTAGTCAATAAAGAGTAGTAAAAGTAGATTGCTTGCTATATAAACTCTGTACCTTAGTCCTTTTCAGATCATGTTTTATTATACAGAATGATACTGAAGCGGTTTATGTCTGTGCCCCCGGGGGTACAGACTTTTTTTCTCACCGGAATTTCTTGAGGAGGAATTTTCATGGCAGCGAGAACAACTCTGGATCAGAGAAAAGCGCCTGTTTACGAGGCGCTGGAGCAGTTCCGCCAGAACAGGGTCGTCCCCTTCGACGTGCCCGGGCATAAAAGAGGCCGGGGAAATCCGGAGCTGACAGCCTTCCTGGGTGAGCGCTGCGTCGGCGTGGATGTAAACAGCATGAAACCGCTGGACAATCTCTGCCATCCGGTCTCCGTTATCCGGGAAGCCGAAAAGCTGGCGGCCGATGCCTTCGGCGCAGCCCATGCTTTCCTGATGGTAGGCGGGACAACCAGTGCCGTGCAGACCATGGTCCTGTCCGTATGCAAGCGGGGCGATGAGATCATCCTGCCCAGAAGCGTGCACCGCAGTGTCATCAACGCCCTGGTTCTCTGCGGCGCCGTGCCTGTTTATGTCAATCCTGAAGTAGATCCAAGGCTTGGTATTTCTCTGGGAATGAAGCGGGAGCAGATCCAGAAAGCGATCCGGGAACATCCGAACGCGGTGGCCATTCTTGTCAACAATCCCACAT
>CACZQT010000200.1 GCA_902783295.1 uncultured Lachnospiraceae bacterium | reverse complement strand
TCTTCATTGTGGATTACAGCGACAGGGAAGTGTTCTTTTTTTCCAGAACGCCCGGAAGAGATACTTCACTGGACTATGATTTTTTCGGCTGGAAACTGCCGGGAGGCGAGGTTGACAACCGGACCCGGATCCTGTCCAACCATATTCCGGAATATATCAACAAAAGCAGCATCAATAACTTTGAGATCATTTCCTGCTGCATTTACCTGTTTGACCTGAAGAATGCCATCCGGTTTACCAATCCGCTGGGCTATATTGTCGTGAACGTCCGGGCAGACCATTTCAAAGAGGCTGTCCGGACAGCGGAAGGACTTAAGGGTACCCTCCTTGTAGTGGATCGCGACGGGACGACGCTGTATGATTCTTCCGGCGGTGAAACGGGGAAGCCGTTCAACGGTGAAATATACGGAATCGATGACACTGACAGGGCAGAGTCCAATGAAAACTATGTGATCAATATGCAGACGTCGGACAGGACGGGATATCGGTTTATCAATATTGTCAGCCGCGATGTCATTCGCCGGGAGGCCGGATCCATCCGCCGCAGCCTGTATGGAATTCTGGCGGTCTGTGTGGCGTTGGCTCTGATTATGAGTTTTATTTCCGCACGGTTGTTTTCCAGAAGGATTAACAGGCTGGTGCAGAAAATGCGCAGAATGGATCTCGGGGAATTCAACATAACCGCAGATGTGAAATCCAATGATGAAATCGGCTACCCGGAGCAGAGCTTCAACAGTATGATAACCCGGCTGGACAAACACATCCAGACAGCCTATGTATATCAGCTGGAATCGAAAACAGCTGAACTGAAAGCGCTGCAGGCACAGATCAATCCGCACTTCCTGTTCAATACTCTGGAGTCCATCCGTATCAATGCGCTGGAACACCAGGATCCTGACACGGCGAAAATGATTCACCTGCTGGGGAACCTGTTCCGGCGGCATATTCAGTCCTCCGGCCTTTTTTCGGAACTCCGGCAGGAAATCGATTATGTCGGCAGTTTTATGGAGCTTCAGAAGCTGAGGTATGCTGACGCGTTCGAATTCGTGACCGATATACCACCAAAGCTGCTGAGCCTTGGGGTTCCGAGGTTTATCCTGCAGCCGCTGGTGGAAAACGCAATCAAACACGGTCAGAAAGGTGTTTCCTCCGGCGGAATCATTTCCGTTTCAGCAAAGGAAGAGCAGGAGGGCGTGCTGGTGATCACGGTCCGGGACAACGGACGGGGAATGGACGAAAACACCGTACGGCAGGTACGGGAACGGATGGATCAGCCCGGTCCGGAAGGGGATGACGATCACTACAGTATCGGCCTGAGCAATGTCCATCAGCGGATCCGGATCCTGTTCGGAGAACCGTACGGACTGACTGTTGAAAGCCGGCCGGGTATCGGGACTGATGTCAGTATTACGATGCCTGCCCGAAGGAAGGAGGAGCTGGAAGTCTATGTACAGAGTAATCATCGTGGATGATGAACCTGTAATCCGGCGCGGCCTGCGGGAAACCATCGAATGGGACGCACTCGGTCTGGAAATAGCGGGGGAAGCCGCAGACGGAACGGAAGCGCTGGAGATGATCCGGGAGATCCGGCCCGAAATCCTGATAACGGATATCAGGATGCCGGAAATGGACGGTATCCAGCTGATCCGGGAAGTCCGGGAGCTGGACATGAATGTCAAGATCACTATCCTGAGCGGTTACAGCGACTATGACTATCTGAAAGCAGCGATCCGGCTGGGGGTAGACAACTACCTGCTCAAACCGATTGATAACGATGAACTGATTGCCAACCTGCGGAACACGGTCAGTGAAATTGAAAAGGAGGCGGCTGCAAGCCTTCAGATCCGCCAGGGAACCAACCTGCTCCGGTCCAATACCCTTCGTCGGCTGGTAGCAGGCTATATCAGCCAGGAAGAGCTGCGGGAGAAGGCAGAGTTCCTCCATATCCCGCTGGACGCCGCACGTTATCTGTGCGCGGTCTGCTCCATGAGCCAGCAGGTTTCCGCGGACCGACGGGAACAGTTTTTCCGGGATATCATTGCAGATAAAGGAAACGCGCGACAGATGGCTTTTATGGACGCGGACGGCAATCTTGCGCTGCTGCTGGCATTTGATGACGCATCGGCGGACAGGAGCAAGGTGCAGCAGGAACTGGAGGCGCTGGCGGAAAGAGCGGCACGGGAGCAGGGAATCCCGCTGATGATCGGTGCCGGACACCCAGCGGACGGCGCGGGGAAGATCCGGGATTCCTATGAAAGTGCCAGAGAAGCACTGGAATACGGAGCGTTCCTGAAAAACGGCGGAGTGATCTGGTCTGATGAAGTGCCGGAGACCTCCCGGACGGAACAGATTTCCGACCCCGTTGATTATGAACTGATGAAGGAACATATCCGGAAGGGGGAGCAGGAGGCGCTGAAGGTGTATCTTGAGAATACACTGAACGCTGCTGTTGCGGAAACCGGCGCTTCCCACCGCCGGATCCGCAACCTGATGATGCATATCGCGGTCCGTATGACAGATTGTTTCCGGACGATTTACGGCGGTATGAATGCGTTCCGGGAACCGGAGGGATTCGATTTCGCACGCCTGTTTGCGCTGCATAGCTACAGGGATATGCAGGGCTGGCTGTTTCAGCTGTGCGACGGTTTGTTTGCCGCGAACAGGACGCTGCTGGGCAGGAGTACTTCAATTGTAGGTATGGCAGTAGATTATATTACGGAGCACTTCCGGGAAGGCGTGACGCTTCGGCAGGTTGCGGAGGACTGCCACGTCAATACGTCCTATCTCGGCCAGATCTTCAGGAAGGAAACCGGCAGTGCCTTTACGGACTATGTGAACACGCTGAGGATCCAGGAAGCCGGCAGACTGCTTGCTGATCCGACGCTGAAAGTCTACGAAATCGCGCAGCAAGTCGGATTTACTGATTATCATTATTTCCTGAAAATATTCAAAAAAGTAACCGGCAGATCTCCCACGGATCTGAGAAACTGAAAAATTGACAACATAATCAAGAATTTGACACATTGTGAAACGTTTCGGTTTGAAATAGAATACAGG
>CACZQT010000199.1 GCA_902783295.1 uncultured Lachnospiraceae bacterium | reverse complement strand
GAAACGGACGGTTTCGTCCGGGAAGCGGAAGCGGATTGTACTTTCTCCGATCTGCAGATTCTGAATCAGACCGGCTTTTTCCAGAGACCGGAAAAGAGCCGGTTCCGCAGTAACATGTCCATTGTCCGCCTTTTCCGTGAGGTTTCCTTCTGCATCCAGAACACCGGGTTCCGAGGAGGATATCCTCTGGATGTAACTGATCTGCCGGTTCCATATCCTTCGATGTTCCGAATAAACGGAGAACAGGCGGCCAATATCCGGCAGCCGCTCCTTCAGCTCCTGATTGTCAGCCCGGCCCGGCAGCAGGGTGCCTCCGGCCATCAGGAAGCAGCTTTCGGCATCCAGACGGATCGTGCAGGGAAGTGCCCGGGCAAAAGGGGCATTTTTGATTTCGAAAAAACTGTTCTTTTTGCGGCTGTAGGTAAAGACCGGAATATCTCCCGAAACCATTCCTGCCGCGAAGAGAGAGGCATCCGTACCGCCGGCAATATCAATTGCACAGTCTTCCCGGCTGTCCAGGACTTCCCGGATCGTACGGGCTACCTTTACGGAATCCAGCAGGCTGGCAGCCACAAAGGTCAGTTTCACCGGGCATTTCCGGTGCTCGAAATAGTTCCTGAGAGAACGCTTCAGAGCCTGGTCCCGCTCTACTTCGGGCGGGCAGATCAGGATGGTTTCCTCCGGATGAAACATCTCTGTGCCTAAAACATTTTCGATCGGACGGTCGTCATACAGTTCAATCAGAGTTTTCATAAGCATCACCAGGGATATTCAGATTTATAACCGCGATAACAGTTCTTCCCGGGTATTCCACTCGGGGTGGTCGATCACAAGCTTCAGAAGCCGGTTCAGGGTTTCACCGATCTGCGGACCGGGCTGTATACCGGCGCCGATCAGATCCTTCCCTCCGATGGCAAGCTCTTTCAGGCTCGTGCATTCTCCGGCAGCCAGGATTTCCCGGTACTGCTGCTCTGCCCGGTCATATACCGGCAGAAGCTGTTCCTGCGCGTAAGGGCTTTTGGCCAGGGCATCCGCTCTGGCAATGGCAAGCAGGTCCGGAAAATGCTCTTTTCCGACACGGGCGATCACCCGCCGTGTATTCACGGAGGTTCCGTCAAAATGGGAATCGTGCCAGCGCACCAGAAGAGAAACTTCGCTGATCGTATGATTGTCAAAACGGAGATTCCGGAGAAAAGACTCCGCAAATACGGCGCTTTGGGCAGCATGTCCGTAAAAATGGTCGACGCCGTTCTCATCGGTCGTTCGGGTGAACAGCTTCCCCACATCGTGGAGCAGAGCCGCCCACCGCAGGCTTCTTTCTGCGGGAACGTTCTGCATGACCATCAGGGTGTGTTCGCCGACCGAATAGCTGTGCCAGGGGTTGTTCTGCGGCATCTCCAACATCCCGTCAAATTCCGGAAGCAGGCGGGCTGAGATTCCGGTTTTCTGCAGCAGGCGGAATTTTTCCGGGTGATCCGAACAGAGCAGCTTATCCAGTTCGGTCCGGATCCGTTCCTGGCTGATCAGGTCCAGCCTGGGAGCAAAGTCCCGGACAGCGGCCAGGGTTTCTTTCTCAATCTCGAAATCAAGCTGGGCAGAGAAGCGGACCGCACGCAGGATGCGCAGAGCGTCCTCCTGGAAACGATCTGCCGGTACGCCGACAGCCCGGATCAGCCGCCGGCTCAGATCCTCCAGCCCTCCGAAAAGATCTGTCAGTCCTTCTTCCGGGTGATAGGCCATGGCATTGATAGTGAAGTCCCGGCGCCGTAAATCCTCCGCCAGAGAACGGGTGAATGTCACTTCTTTCGGATGCCGGCCGTCTTCATAGATACCGTCCAGCCGGTACGTCGTTACCTCATAAGCGCTTCCGCCCAGCAGTACGGTGACAGTGCCGTGCTGTATGCCGGTATCCACCGTGCGGCGGAACAGGGCTTTGACTTCCTGAGGAGAGGCGGAAGTGGTAATGTCCCAGTCACCGGGAGTACGTCCCAGCAGTGCATCCCTGACACAGCCTCCCACGACATAAGCCTCGTGGCCGGCTTCGTTTAAAACCGATAATATCTTTCCGGCAGCTGCCGGAACAGAAATGAATGGGGTCATGCTTTTCTCTTTCGAGGCACTTCACAGGTGCCGGTCGTTTTATTTTTGCACATACAGACTCAGTATACTATACCAGACAGTCGAACACAAGAAACGATTTACCTGTATCGTGAAAAATGCTATATTAAAAGTGTTTTTAAGCCTCCGGCGGATCGCTGGCGCACACAGAAGAAGGTGCTTTGTACCGTGAGCGCCGCAGTAAGAATGCCGCTGGCGTTCTTGAAAGGGAAACGTTGATTCAACCTTGTCTTTACCCGTAATGTATAAAGGAGCGGAACGTGGAACAGGAAAAGTGGAAAGAGCTGTATAAAGAGTTTGAAACACGCTTCGGAGAGGGAGATGCTCCGAAAGCTTTTTTTGCGCCGGGACGGGTTAACCTGATCGGCGAGCATACGGATTATAACGGGGGACATGTTTTTCCCTGTGCGCTGACACTGGGGATCTGGGCGCTGGCGAGGAAACGGCAGGACCGCAGACTCCGTTTCTTTTCGAAAAACGTGGAAAGGATCGGTGTCGTCGAGTGCAGCCTGGACAAGCTGGCTTACCGGGCAGAAGACGGCTGGTCAAATTATCCGAAAGGCGTGATCTGGGCGCTCGCGGAAAAGGGACATCCCCTTCCCTCAGGAATGGATTTCATGATCTGGGGAGATATTCCGAACGGCGCAGGCCTTTCCTCTTCGGCAGCACTGGAGGTGCTGACCGGACTTACGGCGCGGGATCTTTTCGGCCTCGAAGGCCTGGATATGGTGCAGCTGGCGCTGATCGGGCAGAAGGCGGAGAATGAATTCTGCGGTATGAACTGCGGTATTATGGACCAGTTTGCCAGTGCGATGGGAAAGGCAGGCTGTGCGATTTTCCTGGATACCAATACGCTTCGGTATGAATATGCGCCGGTACAGCTTCCGGAAGCCCGGCTGGTAATTACAAACAGCAAGGTGAAGCACTCCCTGGTTTCTTCCGCGTATAATGAACGGCGGCGGCAGTGCGAAGAAGCCCTGAGGGATCTGCAGAGGAATCACCCTGAGACAAAGACGCTGGGGGATCTTTCCGCAGAGGAATTTGAAGCCTGGAAGGATGAGATCCGGGATGAGACCTGCCGGCGCAGGGCAAAGCACGCGGTCTATGAAAACCTGCGGACTGTCCGCGCTGTGGAAGCTTTGAAAAAGGATGATATTGAGACTTTCGGAAGACTGATGAATGAATCCCACGTCTCGCTGCGTGATGATTATGAAACGTCCTGCCCGGAATGCGATCTGCTGGCGGAACTGGCCTGGCAGCAGCCGGGTGTCCTGGGATCGCGTATTACCGGCGGCGGGTTCGGCGGCTGTACTGTCAGTATTGTGCGTAATGAAGCCATCGAAACCTTCCTCGAAGAAGCCGGAAAAACCTACCTGGAAAAAACAGGACATGCCGCAGAGTTTTATGTAGTAGAACTGGGAGAAGGCGCCCACGCGCTCTAAGAAAAGACTATCATAAGGAAATGCTTTCATAAGAGTTTTTTCTGAAACGTGAAGCACCTTCTCTGCGAAGCACCGTTCTAAAGCGTGAAGCGTCCTCCCTGTGAGTTGCTTTTCCGGGGACCGACACTTTTCATCAGCAGGGCTGCCAGTGCGGCTTCCCCCCGCTCCGTGGCGAGCCGTATGCCTTCCCAGGCAGATGCCGGCTCCAGCAGTCCGGATTCTGTCAGCATCCGCAGCCAGTCTTCACGCCGGTTCCGGACTGCCAGACAGACCGCGGCTGAATTGTGCTCACGGATATAGGTTTCATACAGTTCCCGCGCGCTTCCGGAAAGCCCGCGGGGCAGCAGCAGCCGGCTCAGTGCGATTTCGGCGGCCAGATCTCCCTCCAGGCGGCTGATCCGTCCGAAGACGTGATCATATCCCGTGAAATCAATGCCGGTACGGCTCACACATTCACGGCAGGTATATCCGGTTCCTGCGATCGAAGAATGAAATACCCGGGCAAAGGTGTCCTCCTGGAATTCCATCAGATATCCGGGGAAGACCAGGCAGGCATCTCCTCCCGGCAGATGCAGCAGCACCCGGAGGGTTCCTTCCAGGTCAGAAAGCAGTTCTTTCAGGACGGTATAGTGCTCTCCCGACAGGGTAACCTCCACAGCCTGCAGCTTTTCGCACAGGCGGAAGACGCCGTCGAAAGAATCCCGGATGCCATCTGCCAGAACCACTTTTTCAAGATTCCGGCAGTAATAAAAGGCGAAACGTCCCATGCCTTCCAGCGTACCGGGGAGCGTCACGCTCACCAGGTCATCCCGCCTGGCAAAAGCAGATCCGGCGATCCGCCGTACAGGCAGATCTTCTATGTTCTCCGGAATCTGCAGATGGGAGATTCTGCCTTCATATCCTGTAATAACAATTTCCTGTCCCTTTTTTTCATATAAAACAGCCATGTCTGATTCCTTGATGTTCCGGTATAGAGGTAAGAAAGAACAGCGCGAAAAGTGCTCGGGCACACTCTTTTTATGCTAGCACAACCCGGGGAGAAAGACAAGAAATCACGGTACTTTATGCAAGGAGATAGAGCAAAGCATGGATCATTTTGAACTGGTTTCGGAATATGCTCCTACAGGGGATCAGCCCCAGGCTATTGAAGAGCTGGCAGAGGGTTTTCGGAAAGGAAACAAATGTGAGACGCTGCTGGGCGTGACCGGCTCCGGAAAAACCTTCACGATGGCGAACATTATTCAGGCCATCAACCGGCCCACCCTGGTGCTGGCGCATAACAAAACCCTGGCGGCGCAGCTGTACAGCGAATTCAAGGAATTTTTCCCGAAGAACGCCGTAGAATATTTCGTGTCTTATTATGATTATTATCAGCCGGAAGCCTATGTGCCTTCCACAGACACATACATCGCGAAGGATTCCGCCATTAATGATGAAATTGACCGGCTGCGGCATTCCGCGACAGCAGCTCTTTCCGAGCGGGAAGATGTGGTGATCGTGGCGTCCGTTTCCAGCATCTACGGTCTGGGCAGCCCGATCGACTATAAAAACATGGTGATTTCCCTTCGCCCCGGCATGGCCAAAGACAGGGATGAAGTGGTCAAGAAACTGATAGAAATCCAGTATGACCGCAATGACATGGATCTTCACCGCGGTACCTTCCGCGTACGGGGGGATGTGATTGAGATTATCCCGTCCCGGACGGAGGAGACTGCCATACGGGTTGAGTTTTTCGGGGACGAGGTGGACAGGATCACAGAAATCGACGCTCTGACCGGGGAGATCCGTGCCAGGCTGTCCCATGCCGTGATCTTCCCGGCCTCCCATTATGTTGTTGCGCCGGAACGCATGGCACAGGCGACAAAGGCCATTGAGGCGGAAATGGAAGAGCAGGTGAAGTATTTCCGTGCGAACGACAAGCTGATTGAAGCCCAGAGGATCGCGGAACGCACCAACTATGATGTGGAAATGATGCGGGAAACGGGATTCTGTTCCGGTATTGAAAACTACTCCAGACATCTGGCCGGCCTGCCGGCCGGAGCGACGCCGCATACACTCATGGACTATTTCCCTAAGGATTTCCTGCTGATTGTGGACGAATCCCACATGACGATTTCCCAGGTGAGAGGGATGTACAACGGCGACCAGGCCAGAAAGAGAACGTTGGTGGAATATGGTTTCCGCCTGCCTTCCGCTCTGGACAACCGTCCGCTGAACTTCGCAGAATGGGAGAGCAAGCTGGATAAAAGGCTGTTTGTCTCTGCCACGCCCGGTGAGTATGAGAAGGAGCACGAGCAGCTCCGGGCTGAACAGATTATCCGGCCTACGGGACTGCTGGACCCCAGAGTGGAAGTGCGTCCTGTAGCCGGGCAGATTGACGACCTGGTGGGAGAAGTCAACCGGGAGGTGGGAAACGGCAATAAGGTGCTGGTTACGACCCTGACCAAGCGGATGGCAGAAGATCTCACGGATTATATGCGGGAAGCCGGCGTAAAAGTCCGCTATCTGCATTCGGACATCGACACCCTGGAGCGGCTTGAAATCATCCGGGACATGCGGATGGGTGTCTTTGATGTGCTCGTCGGCATCAACCTGCTGCGGGAAGGCCTGGACATACCGGAAATCTCTCTGGTGGCCATTCTGGACGCGGATAAGGAAGGTTTCCTCCGCTCGGAAACCTCCCTGGTCCAGACCATAGGCCGCGCGGCCAGAAATGTGGACGGCCATGTGATCATGTACGCAGATGTAATGACGGATTCCATGCGGCACGCGATTGATGAGACCAACCGGCGCCGCTCGATTCAGGAGGCATACAACCGGGAGCATGGCATAACCCCGCAAAGTATCCGGAAAGCCGTACGGGACCTCATCAGCATCACTCAGGCAGCGGAAAATCCGAAGAAGAGCCGGAAGCTTGAGAAGGATCCGGAATCCATGGACGCGAAAGAACTGAAGGCTCTGATCGCGGAGATCCGCAAGAAAATGAATCAGGCCGCCCTGGAACTGGATTTCGAACAGGCGGCCGAGCTGCGTGACTATATGCTGGAACTGAAGGGACTTCTGAAAGAGTAAAACAAAAAAGAGAAGGGTGGAGACAGGGGACCGTCCCCTGTCTCCCCTCGTTTATTCCATCCCGACAAAGGTGTAATCTTTGTCTTCAACGGCTTTTTTCACAGCGGCTTCCTCTACGTCCGCATTCAGGGACAGGACCGCTGTGCCGGCTTCGTGGCTGACTACAGCCTCATCCACCTGGGGGAGGGCTTCCAGAGCTTTCTTGACGCTGGCTTCACAATGGTGGCACATCATTCCTTCGATCTTAACAGTTTTTGTCATGGCTGATTCTCCTTTTTCCCGAGGGGTATTGCTTTCCTGAGAGGCATTGCTTCCATGGGAGATATTGCTTCCGTTGGAGACAGGACTCTCATGTATATTTTCAACGGCGTTTTCACCGCTGATTTTCATAGTGTGATCACTCTGTGTACCGGAAGCGGCGGCTCCTGCCGCAGCCGGCCTGTGTTTCTTAAGAGGGCGGTCGTGGTCC
The DNA here is from genome assembly GCA_902783295.1 of uncultured Lachnospiraceae bacterium. Classification (GTDB taxonomy): domain Bacteria; phylum Bacillota; class Clostridia; order Lachnospirales; family Lachnospiraceae; genus UBA3305. Next base: position 2,640 of record CACZQT010000199.1, on the reverse strand, counting down.
GTACTGTACAGCCGGAAGAGATTCAGCCGCAGCGCGTTCATGCAGACGGTAAAGCTGGAAAGGCTCATAGCTGCTGCCCCGACCATCGGGTTCATCTTCCAGGCAAACAATCCGGCCGCCAGAGGAATGCAGATGATATTGTAGAAGAAAGCCCAGAACAGATTCTCATGGATGTTGCGCAATGTACCGCGGCTTAAACGCATGGCTGCGGCTACATCCGTCAGAGTACTGTTCATCAGTACCACATCCGCGCTGTCGATGGCTACATCTGTGCCTGCGCCAATGGCAATGCCGATGTCCGCGCGGGTAAGAGCCGGTGCGTCATTGATGCCGTCGCCCACCATGGCTACCTTGCCGGACTGCTGCAGATCCCGGATGACGGCTTCTTTTCCTTCCGGCAGAACACCTGCGATCACCCGGTCCACGCCGGCCTGTGCTCCGATGGCCCTGGCCGTACGTTCATTATCTCCGGTCAGCATGACCACTTCCACGCCCATGTTCCGCAGCTGCCGGATGGCTTCTGCTGAATCTTCCTTGATGACATCCGCCACGGCGATGATGCCAAGGAGTTCGCCTTCTTCTTCAAAATAGAGCGGTGTTTTTCCTGCGGCAGCATATTCCTCCCCGGCCTGAGACAGATCCGCTTCCGGTTCTGCCAGTGTGCGGATGAATTTTCCGCTTCCGCCGTGCAGCTGCTTTCCGTTCAGAATCCCTTCCAGGCCATTGCCGGGGAGGGCAGCAAAACTGCTTACTTCCCGGACGGGGAGCTGTCTGGCCTGAGCTTCCTTTACAACAGCCTTTGCCAGAGGATGCTCACTCCGAAGTTCCAGAGCATACGCTTTCTGCAGCAGCTCTTCTGCTGTATGGCCTCTGGCCGGGCAGATGTCCGTTACCTCCGGTTCACCGCTTGTAATGGTGCCGGTTTTATCCAGTGCCACAACATCCACCTTGCCGGCGGACTCCAGTGCTTCGCTGGTTTTAAACAGAATACCGTTTTTCGCGCCAAGCCCGTTTCCCACCATAATGGCTACGGGCGTGGCGAGTCCCAGCGCGCAGGGGCAGGAGATAACGAGTACGGAGATACCACGGGCGAGTGCAAAGCTTAAACCCTGGCCGGCCAGCAGCCAGCCGATAGTTACGACGGCGGCAATGGCGATTACAGCGGGAACGAACACGGAGGAGACCTTGTCGGCAATCCGGGCAATCGGAGCCTTGGTGGCAGCGGCTTCGGAAACCATCTGGATGATCTGCGACAGTGTGGTATCCTCCCCCACACGGGTCGCCCGGCAGCGGATGAACCCGGACTGGTTGATGGTGGCGGCGCTGACTTTGTCGCCTTCCGACTTATCCACCGGAATTGACTCACCGGTCAGGGCAGCTTCGTTCACGGCGCTCGTCCCCTCCAGCACGATGCCGTCGACGGGGATGCTTTCACCGGGACGCACCACGAAAATATCACCAGCCTGCACTTCGTCAATGCCTGCGGTGATTTCTTCACCATCCCGCAGCAGTACCGCGGTTTTCGGTGCCAGCTTCATCAGGCTTTTCAGAGCATCCGTGGTTTTTCCCTTACTGCGGGCTTCCAGCATTTTGCCGATGGTGATCAGTGCAGGGATCATGGCGGCGGATTCAAAGTACAGTTCGTTATGATACGGTTCCATCAGAGCCATGTTTCCGGCACCGGCGGTTATCATTCCGCACATCCGGAAAAGCACAACGGTACTCCAGCCGAAGGATACCGAAGAGCCAAGCGCTACCAGCGTATCCATGTTCGGTGCACCGTGCAGCAGAGAACGGAAGCCGCTGGTAAAAAACCTGTGGTTGATGATCATCACGGTGGCGGCGAGCAGCAGCTGCATCAGCGCCAGTCCCAGATGATTATGCGTAAAATACGAGGGCAGCGGCCAGCCCCACATATTGTGCCCCATGGTGATATACATCAGAAGCAGCAGGAAAGCAGCAGAGAAGATCAGACGCCTCTTCAGCTTCGGTGTTTCGGTGTCTTTCAGCGCTTCTTCCTGTGCTGCCAGCAGGGCAGAACTGCTCTGTTTTTTCACGGCTGCTTCTTTCGGGCGGGCGCCATATCCTGCGTCGGTTACAGCCTTTATGATCTCATCCGCTCCGGCGGTTCCTTCCACGCCCATGGAATTGGTAAGCAGGCTTACGGAACAGGATGTGACGCCAGGTACTTTGGCGACAGCTTTTTCCACCCTGGCCTGACAGGCGGCACAGCTCATCCCGGTTACAATATACTGGTCCATTGTTTCCTCCAATACAGGTTCGTTTCTTTCTGTCCTGCCAGGGTTTATTTCATCAGCTTCTGCAGGAGCTTTACCAGCTCGTCGACTGCTTCAGCACGGTCTGCCTTGATATCCTCTGCCACGCAGCTTTTGACATGACAGGCCAGGAGTTCCCGGTTGAAGCTGTTCAGCGCACTGGTGACGGCCGAAATCTGGGTGAGGATGTCCGGACAGTAGGCATCGTTTTCCACCATCTTTTCAATGCCGCGGATTTGCCCTTCCGCTTTTTTCAGGCGGACCAGCAAAGCTTTTTTCTCCTCTTCGGATCTCTCTTTTTTTCGCTCTCCGCAATGGGGACAAAGGCTGTCATTCATGGCGCGGTCCTTCCTTTCATCGCATT
>CACZQT010000198.1 GCA_902783295.1 uncultured Lachnospiraceae bacterium | reverse complement strand
GTCACATGCAGGATGCCGCCGTTCAGATCCAGATCCGACATAAGGCCCTCGACATCCCCGAGAATGGTCATTTCCTGACCGTTCAGATCCAGTTTATTCCAGATCTTCTCAATGGGACCGGTGATGGTGACATCCTCCGTCAGCTGGCTTACGCCCAGGGTTTTGAACTGAACCTGTGTATTCGGGGTCTGGATCGTCTGAAAGCAGGCTGAGCTGGAGGCAAACTCTACGACCTGGCGGTCATTGCCGGAGAAAGTGGCCGTGTGGGTGCCGGAACCGCGGATGGTGTTGCCTTTGTAATCATATACGTCTCCGGCGAATTCCATAGAACCCGCGCTCAGGACGGAAGAGTTATAGCTCCTGGCTGAGAAATTCCCTCCTACGACCAGGCGGTCCGTGTCACTTTCCATCTTCAGCCATCCGTAGGAAGGCTTCGGCGTCCCGTCATCTTCTTTTTCAAGGCTCTCGATCGTGAAGTCACCGCTGACATAGAGAACACCGCCGTCAAAATAAACCGCGGGGTCAGTCAGATGGAAATCTTCTTTCACGACGAAGCTGCCGCCGTTCAGGCTGATATCCGCAGAAACCTTCTTTACACTTCCGGTTACGGTGAGCTCGCAGCCGTTCAGATCCAGCTTGTTCCAGATATCTTCGATATCGCCGTACAGCGTGATGTTTTCCGTAAGCCGGTGGACGCCCAGCTGACGGAAGGTAACCTGGTCATTGAGCGTCGAGATGGTTTCAAAACAGGCGGAGCTGTTCTGAAGGTCTACGATCTGCTGCCGGCCGGCTCCGGAAAAGACAGCTTTATGATCTCCGGAACCGCGGATGGTGTTGCCTTTGTAATCCGTCACATTCCCTTTGAATTCCATGGTGCCTGCCGTCAGGACGGAAGAATTATAGCTCCTGGCGCTGAAATCATTCCCCACGATCAGCGTATCTTCCGGATATTCCATTTTCAGCCAGCCATAGGAAGGCTTCGGTGTGATGCCGTCCTCCTCCAGATCGGCGCTTTCGATGCGGTAGTCCCCGCCGATTTCCAGGATGCCCCCGGTAAAACAGATGGCGGGATCAGCCTGGTGGAAATTCCCTGTTACGGTCATATGCCCGCCGTTTAAGGTGATGTCCGACGAGTCACGGTTCACATTTCCCCGGATGGTCAGGGAAAAACCGTTCAAATCCAGCTTGTTCCAGATATCCTCTGTGTCACCGGTCAGAACGATATCCTCCGTCAGTTCGCGGATGCCCATCTGCAAGAAGGTCACGTCCTGATTTATGGTACTGATGCTCTGGAAACAGGCCGAAGAGTTTTGCAGATCTGCCACCTGATGGCTGCTGCCGGAAAAGACAGCTTTATGGTACTCAGAACCCCGGATGGTATTACCCTTGTAATCGGTTACATTCCCCCGGAATTCCATGATGCCCCGGGTCAGAACGGAAGAATTATAGCTTCTGGCGGAAAAGTTTCCACCCACGAGAAGGAGGTCTTCCTCATCCTCCATCTTCAGCCAGCCGTAGGAGGGTTTTGGGGTCCCGTCTTCTTCTTTGTCCAGGCTGTCAATGGTGTAATCGCCGCCGGTTTCCAGCGTTCCGTTATGGAAATAGATGCAGGGATCTGCCTGATGGAAATTGCCTTCCACGACGAGCTTTCCGCCGTTCAGGTCGATTTCGGACGTGACATTATTTACATTCCCGTGGATGGTGAGGGTACAGCCGTTCAGGTCCAGCTTGCTGCAGATGTCCTCCACATCCCCGTACAGGATCACGTCTGTGGTGAGCGTTTTTACGCCAAGCTGCTTAAAACGGACATGACCGCCGTCGGTGGATATGGACTGGAAGCACGCACCGTTCATAAGGTCCACCACAATGTCTTTTTCGCTATAAAAGAAATGCGCTATATGGGAACCGCTGCCCCGAAGAGTGTTTCCCTTGTAGTCTGTGACATTTCCGCCAAACTGCATGATGCCGTCTGTCAGGACCGAACTGTTATAGCTCCTGGCCCAGAAATCACCGAGGACATGGATTGTGTCCTCACTGTTTTCCATCTTGATCCAGCCGTAGGAAGGCTTCGGAATGCCGTCGTCGCCCAGTTCGGTATCTTCGATGAAATAATTTCCGCCTACCTGTAAGAAGCCTCCGTTCAGCACCATCGATCCATCCTCCTGGTGCAGGTTTCCGGTGACGAAGAAGCTGCCGCCGGCCAGGTCGACATCCGCGTCCATCAGAACGTTCCCGCTGACGGTGATGTCATATCCATTCAGATCGACGCTGGCCTGGATGTGAAGGTCGCCCTCCACATTAAAGGAGCTTTCCAGGGTGATGCTTTTTTCAATGGTGGTGGTCTTTCGACCGTCTGTGGTTTCTGGCCCGATCTCACTGGCTTGTACGGAAGCCGGAATAAAGATGCCTGCCAGCAGCACCGTGAAAGTACCTGCCAGCAGCCGGAAGAAATGTCTGGTGCGGTTCATGAGTTGCCCTCCTTTCATAGCAGCCTTGGTTCAGGGATAAGAGAGAATATCCGTAGATATTTGCAGTCTCTTGGCAATAATTTTATAAATTTACTATACCAGAGAAAGCGTTGATTGAAAAGCTGTTTTTCGAAGGCTGTCGATGATCTGTCTGAATCTGAAAAACAGAACAGATGATACGACGCTTCCGGCTGCCGGCAGACTCCGGAGTTTTCAGGGCCTGAATAAGCCGGAGAACAGATTCCAAAAAACATAAATATGTGACAAAAAATGCGACGTGAGAATTTTTGATGGTTTTTTCCTTGCAGGAGTGGAGAAACCTGCATTCAACCGCAAGAAATGATTGACTTGAGTTCCCTTTGAGGAGTAAAATAAGGTAGATTTGTAGAAACAGAAAGAGAGGTTTTCCGGAAAAATCTCTCTTTAATCATAAAAATATGCAAAAATTAACCCCGCTTCCGGCAAAGCCGCTGTGTCATCTGCCGCTTCTGATGAAGAATACATGTACAGAAACTGTATGGAGAGCATGTTATGCATAACGATCTGTTTTCCATCGGGCCTTTGACCCTGCATACCTATGGACTGATGACGGCTATTGCCATTATTGCTGCGGTTCTTTTCATCGAAAGACAGATGAAGAAGAAACAGATGGATGCGTCCTGCGTTTATGAACTGGCTGTCACCTGTCTGCTCAGCGGATATGCCGGCTCGAAGCTTCTGTATCTGTTTACGGTGCTCCCGGAGCTGCTGAAAGGGCAGATCCGGCTGGCGGATGCGTTTTTCGGGGGCTGGGTCGTTCTGGGCGGCATTCTGGGAGGTATGGCGGGCGGTTATCTGTTCTGCCGCAGCCGGAGGCTTCCGGTTCCGCAGATGTTCGATACAGCAATGCCCGGTATTGCGCTGGCGCAGGGAATCGGGCGGATTGGCTGCTTTTTCGCCGGCTGCTGTTATGGAATCAGATGGAATGGTCCTCTGGCAGTATCGTTTACTCATTCAGAATTTGCCCCGAACCATGTTCCGCTGTTTCCTTCACAGCTCCTCTCTTCCGCAGGGGATTTTCTCCTGTTCGGAATTCTGCTTCTGGCAGACCGCAGAAAGAAACGGGACTGGGAAGTGACAGCCTGTTATCTGCTTCTTTACAGCCTGGGAAGAATTGCCGTGGAATTTTTCCGGGGAGATCTGGAGCGCGGAGCTGTAGGACCATTTTCCACCTCACAGTTTATCTGCCTGTTTACTTTTGGCGCAGGGGTTCTGATGCTTTTCATGATTCACGGGAGAAGTT
>CACZQT010000197.1 GCA_902783295.1 uncultured Lachnospiraceae bacterium | reverse complement strand
TCCTTCGGTTTCCGGATGGTGGGCTTCCTTACAAAGGTAAGATTTCCAAGCTGTTCCAGGAAGGCAGGCAGGTCCTCTGCCTCCAGAAGCTTTTCTGCCTGTACCAGGTCTGCCTGGAACATATCCGCATAGGCTTCCAGTCCTTCCTGTTCATCGGCTTCTTTCCGGTTTTCCAGGAGGATGGCTGCTGCCGCTGCCGCCTGAGACCGGAGACCCTCCAGCAGTTTTTTCTGCCAGGCTTCTTTTTCGCTGCTGCCGAGTTCATAGCTGCGGCGGATCCATTCCTCCGGCCAGGGTTCACTGTCCGCCAGGTCATAGCAGCGCAGGACGAGATCCCGCAGCGGCCGGTCTCCCCGGATTCCCGAAAAAGCGTCCGCCAGATGCAGGAAAGCCGGATCCCTCCGGGAGAAAGCGTCCTCCAGGAGAGCATCGAGAATCTCCTCCCTCAGAAGACGGTCCTCCCCCTCTTCCATCAGACGGAAATCCGGGTCCACCTCCAGTTCAAAGAAATAGTTTTTCACCAGCCAGGTGCAGAAACTGTCTATGGTGCTGATCCTGGCCTGGGGCAGCAGGGAGATCTGGCGCTGCAGGTGCCGGTTTTCCGGCTCTTTCTCCAGGCGAAGAGAGATTCCGGCAGAAATCCTCTCCTTCATTTCAGCTGCTGCCGCACGGGTAAAAGTCACCACCAGCAGTTCGTTGATATTGACAGCCTCCGCGGGATTCTCGATTTTCTGCAGAATGTGCTCCACCAGTACAGCGGTTTTTCCGCTGCCCGCAGCCGCTGAAACCAGCAGGTTCTGTCCGGCGGACGCAATCACCTGTTTCTGTTCATCTGTCCAGTCCATTTCCTGCCCTCTCTGCGGTTTCAATCGCCATTTTCCCTGTCTATCGTTTCCAGAATCTGTTTCGCGCTCATCTGCGGAACCCTGCGGTACCGGTATCCTTCCACCTTTGGATCAAAACGGCAGACCGCCGCGTACGGGCAGAAATCACAGGCCTTCCGGGTCCCCTGGCGTACAGGTGCGGCCGTCACCCGGCCTTTCAGGATCTGCTCCCCATACTCCGCCATCATCTTTTCTGCGCGCCGCATCAGGGCTTCCATCTGTTTTGTGGTGGCCTTGCTCCCTCCCACGTCCTCCTGATGTGCCTCCACTGCAGGAAGGCTGCTGGAGAGTCCGCTGGGGCGAAATGCCTTCAGGCGGTTTTTGCGGGCGGCTTCCCGGGTAGAGGCTTCCCCGGCATCCAGGACATTTTCTTCAACAATCTGGTAGAACATTCCTGCCGGAAGAATTTCCTGTTCCGGGTTTTTCCGCTTCTGCATCTCCAGAACCGCATCCAGATAAATGGCAAGCTGCAGGGAAAGCCCCTGCCAGATCTCATTCAGATCGAATTTCTTTGCTCCGGTTTTATAGTCGACAATTCTCAGATACTTTCTCCCGTCTTCCTCCAGGATATCCAGCCGGTCGATTTTTCCGTCCACGATCACCCTCGCCCCTTCTGGAAGTTCTATACGAAGAGCGGGACTCTGCCATCCGGAGAAGGTCAGTTCAAAAGCCTCCGGGAGAAAATCTCCTCCGGAAAGCTGATCACACAGCAGTGCGATTGCCTTTTCCGCCAGTTTTTCCCACCGTCCGTAAAGATATTGCCCGGAAGCGCTTTCTTCAAAAATCCGGATGGATTCTTCCGCAGAGGCCGCCTGCCTCAGAGCGCTTTCCGTCAGTTCCTTCCGCTTCTCTTCCGAAAGCCCGGAAGGTTTCAGTTTTTCCTTTTTCAGCAGTTCAAAGAAGATCTCCAGAATCTGGTGGAAAAAGCTTCCTCGTCCGGCTGCCGTTATCTCGAAACGTTTTCGTTCCTGCAGCCGGAGCCCGTAGGCAAAAAACTGTCTAGCCGCACAGGCTGCATACGCTTCCATTCGGGTTACTGAACCGGTCAGTTCCTTTCCGTATAAAGAAGCCGCCGCCCCCGCTCCGATGCTTTCTTCTCCGTATGTTCTGAAAGAAGCACGGACCAGTTTCATGAAGCGTTCACGCCCTTCTTCTTCCGCCAGGGCGCGGACCAGTTCCCCGTAGTCACCCTCCCGGAATCCTTCCGCTGAATCTGCCTGCTCCCGGACGGTTTCTGCAAAGACCTGCCAGAGACTCTCCGTTCCGGAGACACGTTCCCGCACCGGAAGCCGCTCCGCTTCCAGCTCTTTCAGCTTCGGGAACAGCCGGTGCAGCTGCGCCAGAAAGTAGGATGGACGGGCCTGGGAACCATCCCTGTTCCGCAGGGAATAAGAAAGCAAAAGCTTCTCCGACGGCCTGGTCAGAAGCCGATAAAGATAAAAGCGTTCTTCCCCGGCGGTTATTTCCGCCGCCGGTGCCAGTTCCAGCTCGTAATCAGCCAGAAGAGTTCTTTCCCGTTCCGTCAGGATTCCCCCTTCAGATGCAGGTGCCGGAATCCGGCCTTCATTCATCCCCAGTACGAGCAGGGCTTTCACTTCAGTCAGACGGCTTCTCCGCACATCTCCGATCTGCACAGTATCCAGGCTCTGGGGAAGGAATCCCAGTCTGGCTGCCTCCAGTCCCGCATCCAGGATATCCGAAAACTCCTGCCGGTTCATCGCCTGAGGTCCCAGAAGCCGGTCCATCTGATCCATCAGTTCCTGCAGGCAGCGGCAGATTTTTTCAAATTCAGAAGCCCTTTCCAGGTCACCTCTGGCCCGGCACAGGTCCGCACGCTCCGTCATCTGCTTCTCTGCTTCCGTTTCCTCCAGCAGCCGGCGCAGAGCGTCTGTCCGCTCTTTTACTGTCTTGGCACGGCCTTCCAGCAGCGGTGCCAGAACAGAAAGCACCGCCTCACGGCTGCGGTTCATTTCTTCCAGATCCCATTTTTTCCCTGAGGCAGGACTCCGGGTCCAGCTCTCCTCCCAGCGGTGCCTTCCTCGGATCCCGGCAGCTGAAACGTAAAGATCCAGCCGGTCAATCTCCTCCGCAGCAAGCCTGGTGAGCCCGGTCCGCAGGAAGCGGAAAACGCTTTCATAGGAGAAGTCCTTCTCCGGGATGTCCAGTGCACTGCGTACATATTCCACCAGCGGATTTCCCAGAACACCCTGCCGACGGTCGCAGAACCAGGGAATCTGCGCGCGCGAGAACTCTTCTGTAAGAGGAATCCGGTACTCTTCCAGATCCCCGGCTACCACCGCGATTTCCCGGTAACGGAAATGATCCTCCCGGACCATCCTTGCAATGGCTGCTGCCGCCATACGTGCTTCTTCCTGCGGTGTCGATGCCCTCAGAAGGGAGACAGCCTTATTTTCTCTGTCCCAGCTTTCCCTTCTGGGACTGGTTCTTAAGAAATGCCTGGAAAGAAAGCGCAGTTCCGCGGATGCAGGCGGCAGCGTTTCTCCGTCCTCTTTTTCTTTTGCAGCAGGAAAATGCCTGACAACGCGGATTCCCTGTTCCTCCGCCATCCCGGAGAGCTGCATCACGGCCGTCCGGCTCATATGAAACAGGTCCCCTTCCCGCAGCTCTTCTTCATCTTCTTCCTCCGGCAGGAGAAAAGCCGCCATGACTTCCTCTGCCTGGGAAAGGATTCTCTGCAGAATTTTCCGCTGTACCGGAATAAAGCCCGTAAAATAATCCAGGGCCACCACGGCTCCCTCCAGGAAATCTGAATGTTCCAGTTCCCTGCGGCACCACTCCAGCCTTTCTTCCAGCGTGATCTCTTCTTTTCCCCGGGTACGGTTCAGCGCAGCGTAAAAAATCCCAAGTTCCTTCAGTTTCCGGGCCAGCAGCGGATGATCCGCCACCTTTTTTTCCATCAGTGCAAGGTCTTCTTCTGAAACCCCGTACTGATAGAATTCCGAAATCATTGACATCAGCCGGCTGATGAATCCGGGTTTATGCAGGCTCCGCCGGTACAGAGATAGTTCCTCCGCGTGTTCCCCCGCAGCCCGACGCAGAAGCATATTTTTCCCCATGTCATCCAGGATGTCGAACCGCTTCCCGGCCCGTTCCATGACACGATCCGTCAGCCGTTCAAAACTCAGGATATCAATATTCATGACCGCATGGTTCGGGTGAGCCGCCACAATATCCCGCTGTGTCTGCAAAGTAAACTGGGCAGGCACCAGAATTACATGGCGCCTGCCGGGATTTTTTCGAGCGGATTCAATCAGTTTTACGCGGAGCCTTTCCGAATTCCGGTCTCCGGGACCGCCAAGAATCAGATGCAAAGACATTTTTTCACCCTCCGCAAAGGAACGGTTCCGGGTTTTCAGCCGTTCTGTATCCGGTTACTTCTCTTCTTCTGTCTTCCAGATATCCTCGTCTCCGCTGCCCGATGCCTTCAGTTCCTCCCGCCTCGAAAGCTCATCCAGGAAAATCCTGTCCATACTCGTAAGAGCGGCCGTCTTCAGCAGGTCCGGCCTGCGTTCCCTGGTGCGGCGCAGAGACTCTTCCCGCCGCCACCTCTCAATGTTTGCATGATGTCCGGACAGCAGGATCGGCGGAACCCGTTCTCCCTCGAAAACTTCCGGTCTGGTATACTGAGGATATTCCAGAAGATTGTCGTGGAAGGATTCGATCTCTGCCGAAGCATCATTATGCAGCACGCCGGGCACCAGCCGGGAGATCGCATCGATCATCACAAGTGCCGGCAGTTCTCCGCCGGTCAGCACATAGTCCCCGATGGAAACATAATCCGTCACCACCCGGGACAGGGCTCTCTCATCGATTCCCTCGTAATGGCCGCAGAGGAAAACCAGATTTTTACAGGCGGCGAATTCTTCTGCCTTTGCCTGGGTAAAGACTTCCGCCTGGGGCGTCACATAAATCACGCGGGGACGCTCCTCATATTCGCCGCAGGCAGCTTCCACCGCGCGGCAGACCGGTCCCGGCTGCATCAGAAGCCCCGCGCCTCCGCCATAGCAGTAATCATCAATCCTGCCATTGGGATTATCCGCAAAGTCCCGGATATTTGTCGTGCGCAGACAGATCGACCCCGCTTCCAGAGCCCGTCCCAGAATACTGGTGCGGCAGGCCTGTTCAATCATTTCCGGGAACAAAGTCAATACATGAAAAATCATAAGTCCCTAAGCCCTTCCATCAGATGTACGATCATCCGCCCGCCGGAGATATCCACCTCCTGCACACAGTCTGCGATGGCAGGCAGCAGCCATTCCTTCTCTCCGGAAACCACATAAACGTCATTGGCCCCTGTCTGGATTACCTCCGTAAGGGTTCCCAGCTCTTCCCCTTCGTCCGTCGCCACTCTCAGTCCGATGAGATCCGCAATGAAATACTCATCCTTTCCAAGCGGTACAGCCTGGGCCCGGGGCACAAAAAGCCCGGCTCCTTTATCCTTCTCGATATCATTGATGTCATCGATATCCTTAAACTTCAGAAGCACCATCTGTTTCTGGAACCGCACCGATTCAATTTTCAGAACTTTCTCTCCCCGGGGACTCCGGAGGATTACCTCTTTCAGCTTCTTGAACCGTTTCGGATTGTCCGTTGTCGGGAAGACCTTAATCTCCCCTTTGATTCCGTGGGTATTGGTATAAATCCCCACCTGGAAAAAATCTTCCATGCCAGTCTCTCCCGCAGATATGGTGAAAGGGACAGTTTCTGCTGCCCCTTTCACTCTGTGTTTATTGGATATCCAATGTAACCTTTTTTTCTTCGCGCGAAGCAGCGGCCTTCAGTACGGAACGGATGGCTTTCGCGATCCGGCCCTGCTTCCCGATAACCTTTCCGACATCCGCCGGAGCCACGGTCAGCGTAAGCACCGTCTCTTCTTCGGTTGTTTCTTCTGTTACCACGACCTCGTCAGGATTGCTGACCAGAGCCCTGGCAATCACTTCCACCAATTCCTTCATAGGGCTTCCTGCCTTATTCGATGCCGGCAATCTTGAAGAGTTTTGCTACGGTCTCGGTAGGCTTTGCGCCATTCGCCAGCCACTTCTTTGCCTTTTCTTCGTCGATCCTGATCAGGCTGGGTTCCTGTGTGGGATCATAGATGCCGATTTCCTCAATAAAACGGCCATCGCGGGGATAACGGGAATCCGCTACCTGTACACGATAAAAAGGAGCCTTCTTCTTGCCAAGCCTGGTCAAACGAATCTTAACAGCCATTTCTTTACACCTCTTAAATTATTTTTCTTATATCGCCAAGCCCGTCTGTCATCTGACAGCCTCCGGGCCGGATGCCATAGTTATTATATACAGGATTTTCTGCTGCAGGTGAAACCTGCTCATTCTCAGAAGGGAAGCCCCATACCACCGCCCTTGCCGCCGAAAAGACCTCCCAGTCCTCTGCGGCCTTTGCTTTTCATCATACCGGACATCTGCTTCATCATCTTGCGGGTCTCATTGAACTGCTTGACCAGCCGGTTGACCTCTGAAATGTCCACGCCGGCGCCGGCTGCAATCCTGCGCTTACGGCTGACGTTCAGAATATCGGGATGCGTGCGTTCTTCCATAGTCATGGAATAGATGATAGCCAGCGTTCTTCCGATGGATTTGTCATCCGGCATTTCCATGCCTTCCGGAAGTTTTCCCATACCGGGGATCATTCCCATAATCTCCGAAATGGACCCCATCTTTTTCACCTGGGCGTACTGCTCCAAGAAATCATTGAAGTCGAACTCCGCTTTGCGGATTTTCTGCTCCATCTCCCGGGCGTTGTCCGCATCGATATTCGACTGCACCTTTTCAATCAGTGAAAGGACATCCCCCATACCCAGGATACGGGACGCCATACGGTCGGGATAAAAGGCTTCCAGATCGGAAAGCTTCTCGCCCATTCCGACAAAAAGGATCGGCTTTCCGGTGACCGCCCGGATGGAAAGCGCCGCGCCGCCTCTCGTATCACCGTCCAGTTTTGTCACGATAATCCCGTCCAGGCCGACTCTCTCGTCAAAGGATTTCGCCACATTCACGGCGTCCTGGCCTGTCATGGCATCCACCACAAGGACGGTCTGGGTAACCGGTACTGCTTCTTTGATGGCAACCAGTTCCTGCATCATATCCTCATCGATATGCAGGCGGCCGGCCGTATCCAGAATGACGACATTCAGTCCGTTCTTTTCCGCATGTTCCACCGCCGCTCTGGCGATATTGACCGGAGAAACGGATTCTCCCATGGAAAATACCGGAACCCCCTGCGCTTCCCCGTTGACCTGCAGCTGCCGGATGGCGGCGGGACGGTAAACATCGCAGGCGGCCAGAAGAGGCTTGCGCCCTTTCGCTTTCAGCTTGCCGGCAATCTTAGCAGCCGTGGTAGTCTTGCCCGCACCCTGGAGGCCTGCCATCATGAGAATGGTTACCTCATTCCCCGGAAGGAGTTTCAGCTCGGCTGATTCTTCGCCCATCATGCGGACCAGTTCTTCATGGACGATTTTGATCACCATCTGCCCGGGGGTCAGACTGTTCATGACGTCCGCCCCGATGGCCCGCGCTTCCACGTCTTTTGTGAACTGCTTGACCACCTTGAAGTTGACGTCCGCTGCCAGAAGGGCTTTCTTTACTTCCTTCAGCGCCTCTTTGACATCCGCTTCCGAAAGCCGGCCCTTTCCGCGCAGATTCTTAAAAACGCTCTGCAGCTTTTCCGAAAGGCTTTCAAATGCCATTTACAACTCTCCTATTTCCTCCGACAAGCCGGCGATTTTCCGTACGCATTCCCGGTTCCCGGTTTCTTCGAATTCTCCCGCCAGCCGGTGGATCTCTTTCAGCAGGTTACGGGTTTTTTCAAATTTCCGGACCAGCCCCAGCTTTTCCTCGTATTCCCGGAGCGCCTTGTCGCAGCGGCGCACCAGATCGTGCACACCCTGCCGGCTGATGCCGTGCGCTTCGGCGGCTTCGCTGAGGGACAGATCTCCGAACACTACGTCCTCATAAACCTGTTTCTGATGCTCTGTCAGCAGTTCTCCGTAAAAATCATAGAGCAGAGCCTGTTCCAGAATTTTCTCCATCTCCATCACCTGGGCTATGATACACAAAGCCGGGCACTTTGTCAAGTGTTTTTCCTTGACATATTACAATTCACAGCCGGGCTGTTCTCGGCCTGTCGTTACGTCAGGATTATGAACAAAGCCGTCCCAGACGATACGACGCCCACAGTCTTTTCCTCTTGCGTTTCCTACAGCCTCATGTTAGAATGACTATTGCTTCTCTTGTGGTAAAGCACCTGAAGACAGAAACGTGTTTCAGAATGCGCGGAGGCTGAAATGGCAAAAGACTATACCTTTAAAAACACAATCCCCCTGGCACCGCTCAAAATCATTGCCATGAAAAACTGCGCGGATTTCGGCCGGAAAGTGGACGAATACATTGTCGGTTTCCGGAGAAACGACTCCGAAATCCTGAAAGCCCGGGAAACCAATCTTGAGTTCCGCGGATATGACCGGGATTCTTACCTGGTCTCCACCAGCTGCCCCCGTTTCGGGTCCGGCGAAGGCAAAGGCATGATCCACGAAAGCGTACGCGGCGCGGATCTCTTCATCCTTTGCGATGTGATGAATTACAGCATGTCCTTTTCCATGTACGGAAAAGAACATATGATGTCTCCTGATGATCATTATCAGGATCTGAAAAGGCTCATTGCTACCGCCCACACGGCAGCCCGGCGTATTAATGTCATCATGCCGTTCCTGTATGAAAGCCGGCAGCACAAACGGGCTTCCCGCGAGTCCCTGGACTGCGCCATGGCTCTGGAAGAAATCGCTTCCATGGGCGTCAAAAACATCATCACCTTTGATGCCCACGATCCCAGAGTGCAGAATGCGATCCCGCTCCACGATTTCGACAGCTTCCCCTGCGTTTACCAGTTCATGAAAGCGCTGCTGAACAAAGAAAAAGACATCACCATCAGCAAAGACGATCTGATGATAATCAGCCCGGATGAAGGAGCCATGGGACGCGCCGTCTACCTGGCCAACAACCTGGGAGTAGACATGGGCATGTTCTATAAGAGAAGGGATTATTCCACGATCGTCAACGGCAAAAACCCCATCGTAGCTCACGAATTCCTGGGCACCAAAGTAGCAGGCAAGACCGTCATTATCGTGGACGATATGATCGCTTCCGGCGAAAGCATGCTGGACACCTGCCGGAATCTGCGCCGCCGCAAGGCCAAGAGAATCATCGTTTTCTGCACCTTCGGCCTTTTCACCTCCGGGTTTGAAGAATTCGACAAAGCCTATAAAAAAGGTGTTTTCGACTATATTGTCACCACAAACCTGAACTACCGAAAGCCCGAGCTTTTAAGCCGCCCCTGGTATCTGGAAGCCGATATGACAAAGTATGTGGCTACTATTATCAACACCCTGAACCACAACGTATCGCTGAGCGACATCATGTCCCATACCGAGAAACTGCAGCGGCTCATTACCCAGTACAAGAAGAAGGAAATATAAAAAAGCAGCACTTCCGTTTTCCGCGGATTCCATTCTATATTTTCAGGAAAACAGATTACGCCGGGCATTCGCCCGGCGTAATCTGTTTTCCTCCGACTCTCTTCCGCTCCTGTACAGGAATTTCACCAGAACAAAGTCCTTTCATTTCCTTTCTCAATCCGCGAACAGCGGCGTAGACAGATAGCGGTCCCCTGTATCCGGAAGTAGGACGACAATCGTCTTTCCCTTGTTCTCCGGCCGTTTTGCCAGCTGAATGGCTGCCCACGCAGCAGCACCGGAAGATATCCCGACCAGTACGCCTTCTGCACGGCCGATCTGCTTCCCGGTTGCGAAGGCATTCTCATTCGAAACAGGAATCACCTCATCATAGACTTTTGTATTCAGTACATCCGGGACAAAACCGGCCCCGATGCCCTGGATCTTATGCGCTCCGGAACGGCCTTCGCTGAGCACGGGGGAATCTGCCGGTTCCACCGCCACAACCTTCACCTCCGGATTTTTCAACTTCAGGAATTCGCCGGTTCCGGTAACGGTTCCGCCGGTTCCTACGCCTGCCACAAAGAAATCCACGCTGCCATCCGTATCCTCCCAGATTTCCGGGCCGGTCGTGGCTCTGTGCACAGCAGGATTTGCCGGATTGACAAACTGTCCGGGAATGAAGCTGTCCGGGATTTCCTTCGCCAGCTCCTCAGCCTTTGCAATGGCTCCCTTCATACCCTTTGCACCTTCCGTAAGCACAAGTTCCGCCCCGTAGGCTTTCATAATCTGGCGGCGTTCCACGCTCATGGTCTCAGGCATGGTAATGATCAGCCGGTATCCCTTGGCGGCAGCTACAGAGGCAAGGCCGATTCCTGTATTTCCGGAGGTGGGTTCAATCAGAACACTGCCCGGCTTCAGAAGCCCCTTCTCTTCCGCGTCTTCAATCATCGCCTTCGCGATACGGTCCTTTACACTGCCTGCCGGATTAAAGTATTCCAGTTTCGCAAGTATCTTCGCTTCCAGTCCCAGTGCCTTCTCAATGTGTGTAAGCTCCAGCAGCGGGGTCTTTCCGATCAGCTGATCCGCAGATGTATAAACAGTACCCATAGTGAAACCTCCCTTTTTTGAATAACCCATTAAACGCATATGTTTGTGGTTGTTTTGTATCCTACACTCTCCTGGAGGAATTGTCAAGCAGAAAAATCAAAAAAATCATTTGATTTCATATAAACCCTTATGTATAATAGGATTTACAGGAAGGAGGAAGAATTCTATGCTGATTTCCACCAAAGGCCGTTATGCCCTGCGTGTTCTGATTGATATGGCAGAGCACCAGACAGGCGGATATATTACATTAAAAGAAATTGCGAACCGACAGGAAATCTCCGAGAAATATCTGGAGAGTATTGTGAAGGACCTGGTCCACAAAGGAATTGTGGCCGGTGTCCGCGGGAAAGGCGGCGGATACCGGCTCTGCCGGGATGCCGACCAGATTAATGTCGGGGAAGTTCTCTGCTGCATGGAAGGAAGCCTTGCCCCGGTCACCTGCGTGGGTACGGATAATGTTCCCTGCGCCAGAGCTGCCGAGTGCCGGACACTCGATTTCTGGCAGGGACTGGACGATGTCATCCGCCGCTATACCCACAGCTTTACAATTGCTGATCTGATGACAAAGGAAGAACCCGGCAACGATTACGTCATCTGACGGGAGGAAAAATGACTATACAGCAATTAAACTACGTCATTGCCATCTCGGAGATGGGTTCTTTAAATAAAGCGTCCGAGATCCTGTACGTTTCCCAGCCTTCCCTCTCCAGTTCTGTCCAGGAGCTGGAAAAAGAGCTTGGAATCACTATCTTTAACCGGAGCGGGCGAGGCGTCACTCTTACAAATGACGGGGCGGAATTCATCCACAGCGCCAGGCTCATCGTGCAGCAGGTGGACAGCCTTCTTGAAAAATACGGGAAAGGCGGTTCCCTGAAAAAGAAATTCGGTATCTCCACCCAGCACTATTCCTTTGCCATTAAAAGCTTTGTGGAAATGGTCCGGCATTTCGACACGGGTGAATATGAATTTGCCATCCGTGAAACCAGGACCAGAGAAGTGATCGATGACGTGAGCACCGGAAAAAGCGAAATCGGGATTTTATACCTCAGTGATTTCAACCGGAAGGTGCTTGAAAAATTTCTGCGGACAAACGGTCTGGAATTTCACCATCTGATCGACTGTGACGCTTACGTATATCTGTGGAGAGGGCATCCACTGGCCGGGAAAGACCGCATCTGCTTTGAAGACCTGGCGGATTACCCCTGTCTTTCCTTTGAACAGGGCGGAACCGGCTCTTTTTATTTCGCAGAAGAGATTCTCACAACCAGCGAATATCCCCGCACCATCAAAGCCAATGACCGTGCGACCATGCTGAACCTGATGGTCGGCCTGAACGGCTACACCCTGTGCTCCGGCATTATCTGCGAAGAACTCAACGGTTCGGATTATACCGCCGTCCCGTTTGACGCCGGCGAGGATGCCGTAGGGAGCCGGATGGAAATCGGATATATCATCCGGAAAAACACCATTCCCAGCCGGCTGGCAGAACAGTATATCCATGAGCTGAAAAAATACCTTGGCAGCCTGTAACAGAGAACAGCCTCTCCGACGCCTGCGTGACATGGAATCCATTCTTATGCCGCACGTGTAACAGGGGAACAGTTCCTAAACCGCATGCGCTGCCTATAGATTCTCCCTATAACCAAGTATACAGGTAGGATATTGGACGAAACGGGAACTGCACTCTATAATGAGCACAGTTCCCGTTATTCAATCTACCGCATAAGAAAGGGAGAACATTATGAGTCAGTATAAATTTGAAACACTTCAGCTTCATGTAGGGCAGGAACAGGCCGATCCCGCCACCGATTCCAGAGCTGTCCCGATTTACCAGACTACTTCCTATGTATTTCATAATTCCGCCCATGCTGCTGCCCGCTTCGGTCTGGCTGATCCCGGCAACATCTATGGCCGGCTTACGAACTCCACCCAGGACGTGCTGGAAAAAAGAGTAGCTGCCCTCGAAGGCGGCGCTGCAGCCCTGGCAGTTGCTTCCGGTGCAGCAGCCATCACCTACGCCATTGAAGCACTGGCTCAGAAAGGCGACCATATTGTCGCCCAGAAAACCATCTACGGCGGAAGTTTTAACCTGCTGGCTCACACCCTGCCGAACTACGGGGTAGAGACCTCTTTCGTGGATGTCCACAACCTGGAAGAGGTTGCGGCGGCGATCCGCCCCGAAACCAAAGCCATCTTTATTGAAACCCTTGGGAATCCCAACAGCGACATCCCGGACATCGAAGCCATCTCCGAACTCGCACATGCCCATCAGATTCCAGTGGTCATTGACAATACCTTCGGAACACCTTACCTGATCCGTCCCATTGAACACGGAGCGGACATTGTTGTGCATTCTGCCACCAAATTCCTCGGCGGTCACGGAACAACCCTTGGGGGGATCATTGTCGACTCCGGAAAGTTCAACTGGCTCGCCAACGCAGACCGCTATGCTCCGATTGCCAAGGCAAATCCCAGCTATCACGGAATCTCCTTTGCGGAAGCTGTCGGACCGGCGGCTTATGTCACCTATATCCGCGCGATCCTCCTTCGCGATACCGGTGCGGCCATCTCGCCTTTCAACGCCTTCCTGCTGCTGCAGGGTATAGAGACCCTGTCTCTCCGGCTGGAACGCCATGCGGAAAACACAAAAAAGGTCGTGGAATTCCTTGCATCCCATCCTCAGGTCGAAAAAGTCAACCATCCTTCTCTGCCTGATCATCCGCAGCACGGCCTTTATCAGAGATACTTCCCGAACGGCGGCGGTTCTATCTTTACCTTCGATATCAAAGGCGGCCAGGAAGAAGCGCATGCATTCATCGATCATCTGGAGATCTTCTCCCTGCTCGCCAATGTGGCGGATGTGAAATCACTGGTCATCCACCCCGCGACCACGACACATTCCCAGCTTTC
>CACZQT010000196.1 GCA_902783295.1 uncultured Lachnospiraceae bacterium | reverse complement strand
CTGCTCCATGGATCTGTGCGCATCCGCCAGCGTATCAAACATATCGAAATATACAGCTTTTATCATTCTGTCTCCTAACCCGGAATGTCTGAAATACGGCTTACATTCCGACAGATCTCAGCATACCACTTCGTTCCACGCCGGGCAAGCCATCCTGCTGCCATTCCATGTACAGCCGGCACAATGACCATACATTATCGAAATGCTACAGCGAAATTATTCGCCAGAATGGCTGCAAAAGATATGATGGCCGAAAACGTCGAATTGCCTGTAAAAGATTGTAGATGCCGGTGCGGTTTGTTATACTTAGAGAAACTCTGACTGAATCAATATTTTCTCAGAAATATTTTTTTACGGGAGGAAACTATGAAGCATTCATTCTGGAAGAGCCTTTTCTGCCTTACAGCCATCATTGTCTCTCTGGGTTTCTCTGTCAGCGGAAGCGCCGCCATTCTGGACTACACCGAAACCGGCAGGAAGGGTCTGGTAGAAGCAAACGCTTATAAAAACTGGGAAGGGGTTTCCAACATTTCCCAGTTTCTGGATAAGGACGGAAATTACTGCTTTGCCTGCGATGCCGGGGACAAGGTCATCATCTGCCATACGAACAATGGAGCGGTCATCCGGGAAATCACTCTGGATAAACCATATGAGCTCTTTGGCGCCGTAGAATGCGACGCAGAAGGATATTACTATCTCGTGACCGGGCAGGCCAACGACGGAATGGACATGTCTGTACCGACCGTTTTCCTTTCCAAGTACAGCCCGGACGGGCAGCTGATCAGGACAGTCGGTGATAACGGAAGTTCCAGCCTCGCCTATTATTATTCAGAAACGTTCCGTACGCAAAAACCTTTCTCCAACGGGAACTGTGATATTGCCATCAGTGGGGATTATGTCGCGGTAAACTATGCCAGAACCATGTACAGCCGGCATCAGTCCAACTCGGTCTGGGTTCTGGACAGAGCGACTCTTACCACCCAGACACAAAAAGAAGACGGCACCGGGCTGAGCACCGTAATCTATAATTCTCACTCTTTCGCGCAGCGGGCCATCCCCTTCCGCGGCGGTTTCCTGTTCCTCAGCGAAGGGGACTGCTTTCCCCGGGCTTTTTCCGCCGCTTTCTTCGACGTGCAGAATAACACGACCGCTGAAGGCGATATATTCCATTTCTGGGTCAGGAAAAACGCCTATAAAGACTACAACATGTACGACATAAACAACAACTTCGCCCATACGGGAGATATCTGCGAGCTTCCCGGAGGCCGTGCATCCTTTGTAGCCACCTCCGTAAAGAGCCTGAATCAGGCAGCCGCCTCCGAAAAAGAGCAGCTGTTCATTCAGATCTTTGACCCCTCGCAGGATCTCTCCTCGGCGGCCGCCTATGTGACGCCGGGGATACGCACGGGACTGGCAGGCCCGGATGGAGACGAGGAGACAACCGATTACGGAGTGAAGTGGCTGACCGGCTACAAGGATAAAACCATATCTTATCCTCAGGCTGTGGCCGATGAAAACGGCAATACCATTATTCTTTTCCAGCTGAACAGTGCAGACGGCGAAACAAACCTGGGCGTTTATTCCATGATCGTAGACGCATCGGGGAATATCCGCTCCGAAGCCAGAAGAATCGCCAAAAGAGCCCTTCTCAACGCGTATGAAACCCCGGTTTACAAAAACGGCACCATATGGTGGACCGGGAATCTGATCCATGATCCCGGCGAAAAGGTCTGTGTCTTCTCCTACAGGCCCTATGCGGAAGGGGAGGATTTCGATGCTACGGCCATCATATCCATCGATGAAACGGATATTTCCCCACTGCAGAATGAAATTTACAGTGGAAAAGCCTGCACGCCGGTTCCGGAAATCATCTATGACGATGAGCTGCTGAAAGCAGGCACCGATTTTACGGTGGAGTACAAAAACAACGTCAACGCCGGTACCGCTTCGGTCACCATTACCGGGCAGGGCGATTACAAGGGAACGGCCACATTCTCCTTTACCATCGAGAAGGCCCCGCAGCCCATGACGCTGAAGGCCAAATCCGTCGCTGTCAGGTATTCCAGGCTCCTCTCCAAAGACCAGACTCTGAAAATCAGCAAAGCGGTAACAAGGAAAAAGTCGAAAGGAGATGTTTCCTATAAGAAGCTCAAGGGAAATAAAAAGCTGCTGGTCGATAAGGCGACTGGAAAGATTACCGTGAAAAAAGGCCTGAAGAAAGGCGTATATTCCCTGAAGATCAAGATTACTGCCGCCGGAGGCCGCAATTATAAAAAAGGTTCCGGAACCGTCACCGTGAAGATCACCGTCAAGTAACACAGGCAAGGGAGACAGGGGACGGTCCTTTGTCTCCCTGTCTCCCCCTGTCTCCTCTCCTCCTGTCTCTTAATATCCGAACAGCTGCTCTGCCGCCTTCATGTTTTCCCGGATGGAAACGCCGAAGGGACAGCGGCTTTCGCAGGCTCCGCACCGGATGCATTCGCCGGCATGATGGTCCAGCGCCTTATAGTGTTCCCGGACCGTTTCGGGAATCCTGCCCTGTGCCTGGGCCAGGTGCAGATATTTCGTAACGGAGGCAATATCGATAAACCGGGGACAGGGCTCGCAGTGGCTGCAGTACATGCAGTGTCCCTCCCAGCTTACCCGGGGGAAGGAAGCGAGTCCCGGCGCATAGTCTTTTTCCCCGGCCGACGCTTCACAGTAGGCCACGCTCTTCTCCAGTTCCTCCACGGTATGAGCTCCGGCCAGGATCGTTGCAACCGCCGGGCGGGACAGCGCGTAGGAAATACACTGGTTGACCGTCAGCGATACGCCGGCGATCTGATTGCTCCCCAGCAGTTCCCCGCCTGCAAAGGCTTTCATGACGGTAATGCCCACGCCCTGTCTCTGGCAGGTTTCATAGAGCCTCTGCCGGTCAGGGTCCATATTGGTCAGATGCCCGCTGTAGTTCCGGTCCGCCCAGATCTCCTCCACATCCTCATTGGCCGGCTGCAGGTCGTAGCAGGGATTCACCGAGAACATCAGCACCTCCAGACCGGCCTCTTCAATCGCCCGCAGCGCCACCAGCGGATTATGGCTGGACATACCGATGTGGCGGATCCGTCCTGCCGCATTCAGTTCCCTGGCATAATCCAGGATGCCTGCGGATACGATCTCTTCCCAGTCCTTCATGGCGTCGCAGTAGTGGATCATTCCCACATCCAGATAATCGGTCTGCAGCAGCTCCATCATTTCCTCAAAGCCTGCCTTCACCTCCTCCAGATTCCGGCTCCGGAGGTACTGGCCGTTTTTCCATATGGAACAGATGTGGGACTGAATCAGGAACTTCTCCCTTCGG
>CACZQT010000195.1 GCA_902783295.1 uncultured Lachnospiraceae bacterium | reverse complement strand
GTAGATGCAGCCATCCAGCACCGGGACACCCGGCAGGTCCTGCTGCAGCTTCTTCCCGGTTCCGAACAGGTTCAGGATGGGGATCACGACAGTTTCCGGACCGGCGATCCGCTGCAGTACAGGGATGACCGATTCAAGGGAATAGCTTTTTACACAGACAAGGATCACGTCCGGATGTACAGGACAGTCATCCGCCGCGCAGGCTTTCACTTGGATCGTCTGCCTGGTATGGCACCACTGACGCACCAGGGTGAGCCCTTTTTCCTGCATGGCAGACAGGTGCTCCCCACGGGCGACCAGGGATACATCTTTTCCGCTGGATGTCATCATAAAACCGAGGATGCCGCCGGTTCCCCCGGCGCCAAGAATTACATATTTCATAGTTTTCTCCTGCATGATTTTTCAGTTCTTTGCGGCTGTATTCCAAATATTCCTTTTGAGATTATTTCCTGAATTATATCAGCTGCCGCCGGCATCTGCAACTGCCGGCGGTACCTTCTTTTCCGGGAAAGATGCTTCGCGCTGTGTATTTCCTGCGGAAAAAAGCAGAAGCTGCGCTGCCGTACAGGGGCAGGCGCTGCCTGAAAGAATTTAGCGGTTTACCATGATAAAACCGAAAAACCTATTGACTAAGTAGGCAAATGGTGCTATAGTGGCGAAAACCACGGAAGAGACAGCGACAGATTCCCAGGTACGGGAGTGTTGTGAACAATTCCGTGAAATGCGTTGTGAAAGGGGTACAGAAAATGACTCGAAAAATGAACATGCTGGCACTGGCGGCTTTACTGTCTTTGACGGTGTTCGGGTTCTCCCGGCCGGTCAAGGCGGATGGAACTACCTTCGTGTACGCCAGGGAAGCTTCCGTTACCTCCCTGAACCTTCATCAGGAAATCACGGAGAACAATGCTTTTGCCATCGACAAGATCTTTGAACCGCTGGTGCTTTTCAATGAAGAAGGCATCGTGGGCGACTGGCTTGCGGAATCTCATACCATCAGCGAGGACGGTCTTGTGTATACTTTCGTCCTGCGGGACGGCCTGAAATTCTCAGACGGCACGGATGTGACGGCGGAAGATGTAAAGTTCTCGCTGGAACAGCACATTCAGACGGAAGGACCGCTTCCTCTGGAGGCGGACATCGCTTCGATTGAAGCCGCAGATGAAAAGACGGTTGTAATCACTCTGAACGAGGCCTACACGCCTTTCTTCTCTGAACTGGCGAATTTCTCCAACGGTATTCTCCCGAAGGATTTCGGCGGAAAAACCGAAGAGGAATTCTTCCAGGCACCGGTTGGTACCGGTCCCTTTGTGGTTTCGGAATGGGATCCGTCCGGAGATCTGACTTTTGTGCGCAACGAATATTACTGGCAGGGTGCGCCGGAGATCGAAACTCTTGTTTTCAAACTGGTGGACGATGACAACCAGGCAGTGAATCAGCTGAAGGCCGGGGAAGTGGATGCTGTGGAATCTCTCACCTATGCAAATGCAGGAGAAATCGAAAACGGTGCCGAGACGACCATTATCACCAGCGGCAGCTGGGAAGTGGAAGAGCTTTTCTTCAATACGCTGGACGAGCATTTCAGCGATGTGCATGCACGCCGGGCTCTGGTGATGGCCATTAATCGTGAAGCTATGGCAATGGCGCTTACCTTCGGCTACGGTGAACCTGCCAATACCATCCTTCCGAATGCGATCCGCTACAATACGTCGGATACCGTGCAGGCTTTGCCGCTGGATGCGGAAGCCGCAAAAGAAGAACTGGCCCAGAGCGCTTTTCCGGATGGCTTTGATACCACCATCAATATCGCTTCCGGCAACAATGTCCGCATGCAGGAAGCGCAGATTATCCAGGCAGCCGGTGAACAGATCGGCATCCATATTGCAATCAATGCCCAGGAAATCGCCACCTTCCGCCAGGATTTCAAAGCTCTGAATTTCTCCATGATGATCAACTCCGCGATTGCGGACTTCCCGGATGCGGATTCCATTTTCGCTTTCCAGGTGGATCCGGAAGGCTTCAGCAACTGCTACTGGACCAGTTACCGCAATGAAGAGGCGGCTGCGCTGCAGAAACAGGGCCGTGTGACAGCGGACGGAGACGAACGCGCTGCTATTTATACGGAACTGCAGCAGCTGCTGGCAGATGAAGTTCCTTACCTTCCGCTGTATTATCCGGCGAATCTGGTCGGGGTACGCAGCAATGTGGAAGGCCTTGTGATTCTGCCGAACGGAAGCGCAAGGTTTGAAAAGGTGACGTTTCAATAAAGATAACCTTACTGATAGAAAAGCTGAATCAGGAAAATCCGAAGCCGGATTTTATGTGCTTGTGGATAGTTGTCTGAAAAAACAGTTTTCATAACTGGAAAAATCGTGTATGATATTCCGGATGCAAAGGGAGCGATGTGTCATCGCTCCCTTTCTGATAAGATGCAGGACAGAAAGACTGTCCGCCTGTTCTGCGGAACTGCAGCAGTATCTGCAGCGGTTTCAATGATCAGGAAACGGGAGAAAATTTTCTATGAGTAAAGAGAATGGTAAGGGTTATCCAAAAAGGGATATCTCTGCGGAGTCACTGGCGTTCCGGCAGTGGTTCCGAGGAGCGATCCTGCGGTCCCTGCTGGTGATTTTGCTGGTGACTCTGGCCGTGTTTTTCATTATCCGGCTGGTACCCGGTGATCCGGCCATTATGGTGCTTGGAGAGCATGCGACGGATGCTTCTCTGGAAGCACTGCGGGAAAAAATGGGGCTGAACCTGTCGCTGCCGCAGCAGTTTCTGCGCTTTATCAGGAATCTGTTTCTGCATGCGGATACGGGAGAATCTTTGAAATACGGAGTTTCCAGCCGGGCTCTGGTGATGCAGTATGCCCCGGTTTCTCTGGCGCTGGCGGGATTCGCAATGCTGATTACGGTACTGGTTACCATCTTCCTTTCTTTTATGGCGGCAACCCACAAGGATGGAATTCTGGACCATGTTATACGCGTTGTCCCTGCCTTCACGCAGGGAATGCCGGTTTTCTGGACGGGACTTCTGTTCATTCTGTTTTTCTCGGTGCAGCTGAGGTGGTTCCCGGTCGGAGGGATACAGAAGGGGATTGCGGGATTCTGGCACAGCCTCATTCTGCCTGCCGTTACAGTATCCTTTGGGCAGATACCTCCGCTGGTCCGGTCTCTGCGTGAACGCCTTCTGGCAGTACTGAATGCAGATTTTGTTACGACCCTGCGGGCGGCGAAGATCCCGAAAAACAGGATTCTTTACGGACATGTGCTGCGAAACGCATTTGTTCCGACGCTGATGCTTTTTTCCGTGAACCTTTCCTATCTGATCGGCGG
>CACZQT010000194.1 GCA_902783295.1 uncultured Lachnospiraceae bacterium | reverse complement strand
TTCCACCAGAGCGTCACAGCAGGCGGTCAGGTCTTCATAGGTCTGCGGAACATGATCCCAGCCGGCCTCAGCCAGCAGATCCATGTTCGCGAACAGGGTAACAATGTTCATGGTCAGCGGAACGCCGTAGTGTCCGCCGCCGTAGGATGCGTTCTGCAGCATAACTTCGGGAAGCTGATCCGCGAAAGCCGCATAGGTTTCATCCAGGCAGTATACGTTGCCGGCATCCACGAAGTCGCCCAGGAAGGCGCCGGCCCAGGTAAAGAAGATATCCGGCAGAGTGTCAGGATCGCTCATGGCCGCTTTGATCTTCGTCTTGTAGGACTGGTTTTCGAAAGCTTCCCATTCGATTTTCACATCGGGATGATTGGCTTCGAATTCGGCAATTGCCTGTTCGTATGCAGGACGGTTGGCATCACTTTCCGTAGCGATGCACCACATTTTCAGGGTGACGGGATCCTCTGCGCGGGCAGGGACACTGAAAAGAGAGGTTGCCATAACAGCGGCAAGAGCCAGTGCGAGTGCTTTTTTCATTTCCTATTCCTCCTGTAAATGATTTTGCAGATGCATGAGCCGGCTCCGGCCAGATGCTGCAGACCGCATGTCTGTTCCAGGGAATGCCGCCTCGCGATACGCCGTGTTCTTTCCGGTTCATGCACAGATTGTCCGATTCCTGCCACAGACGCGCTTTGCACAGAGCAGTGATTTTCACAGCTGTGTATCGCGGGAAACTTCTTCCGTTCCTCCGCGCTTTCCGCTATATTTCCACTGCTTTTATCGCGCATCTGTGTCTTAATCGTTTTCGTGACATCAATATACAACATTATTTCGCGAAAAGCAAGTAAAAACTTGTCTATTTTATATCCATTTCATGTTTTCGGAGTGCAGACATGGTATAGACTCCGTTTCACACTGCTGTCTTGTTTTTTTGCGAAACATTCTTCTGTTTCCCTTCGCTCTCCGCTTTCCGGGTCCTTGGCTTTTCTCAAAAATCAGCAAAAAAGAAAGCAAAAAAATACTTGCATTGGTATTGTTTTCGGATTATAATGAGCCGAAAGAACTTAAACGTTTTCGCTTTAATAAGGAGGAAGCTTATGCGATTCGGCAGTTTTGACGACGAAAGCCGTGAATATATCATCACTACGCCCAAGACCCCTCTGCCCTGGATCAATTATCTGGGTTCCCGGGATTTCTTTACGCTGATTTCCAATACCTGCGGCGGTTATTCCTTCTATAAGGACGCAAAACTGCTTCGCCTGACCCGCTTCCGCTACAACGATGCACCGGCGGATACCAACGGGAAATATTTCTATATTAAAGACGGCGATACCGTATGGAACCCCGGCTGGCAGCCTTCCAAAACACCTCTGGATTCGTATGAATGCCGCCACGGCATGGGCTACAGCCGCTTCTGTTCCGCAAAAAACCAGATTCAGGCGGAACTTCTGGACTTTGTCCCCCTGAGCGACGCCTGTGAGATCCAGCAGCTGAAACTGACCAATCTCTCCGGACGTTCCAGGGAAATCAAGCTCTTCTCTTATGTGGAATGGTGCCTCTGGAACGCCATGGATGATATGACAAACTTTCAGCGGAACCTGAGCATAGGTGAAGTGGAAGTGACCGGGTCCACCATTTATCACAAGACGGAATACAGGGAGCGCCGGAATCATTTCGCTTTCTATTCGGTCAATACTCCCGTGAATGCCTTTGATACCAGCCGCGATGATTTCCTGGGCGTGTACGGCGGTCCGGCCGCCCCGGAAGCAGTGCGGAGAGGACGCTGCCGGAATTCCATTGCCAGCGGCTGGTATCCCATCGCCGCCCATGAAATCGACCTGGTACTGGCTCCGGGAGAAAGCCGCTCCTTCGTATTTGTACTGGGTTATGCGGAAAACCCGGCTGATGAAAAGTGGGAAGCCCCCTCCATCATCAACAAGAAACCGGCAGAGACCATCCTTTCGAAATACACGGATGACGAAGCTGTAGAACAGGCGTTTGAAGAACTCCGCGCTTACTGGGACAGCCTGCTCGGACATTTCCGCGTGGAATCCGGGCGTCCCGAAGTAAACCGTATGGTCAATATATGGAACCAGTACCAGTGCATGGTCACTTTTAACATGTCCCGTTCTGCTTCCTACTATGAATCCGGCATCGGACGCGGCATGGGATTCCGGGATTCCTGCCAGGATCTGCTTGGTTTTGTGCATCTGATTCCGGACCGTGCCAGAGAACGGATTATCGACATCGCATCCACGCAGTTTGAAGATGGTTCGGCCTATCACCAGTATCAGCCGCTGACCAAAAAAGGGAACGCGGATATCGGTTCCGGCTTCAACGACGACCCCCTGTGGCTGATCGCCGGAACATCCGCCTATATCCGTGAGACAGGGGATGTGTCCATTCTGGATGAACCGGTGCCTTACGATAATGACTGGAGCAAAGCGACTGCTCTCCTGGAACATCTGACCCGTTCCTTCCTTTTTACCGTGAATCACAAGGGGCCGCACGGGCTGCCGCTGATCGGACGGGCAGACTGGAATGACTGCCTGAATCTGAACTGCTTCTCCGAGCATCCCGGCGAGCCCTTCCAGACTTTCGGACCTTCAGAAGGCCCTGTAGCGGAATCCGTCTTTATTGCCGGCATGTTTGTCAAATACGGACGGGAATATGCGGATCTCTGCCGTCTGGCAGGGAAGGAAAAAGAAGCTGCCGTGGCGCTGGAAGAAGTGGCCGTTATGGAAAAAGCCGTCCTGAAGGACGGCTGGGACGGCGAATGGTTCCTCCGGGCTTACGACGCGGCCGGACAGAAGGTCGGCTCGAAGGAATGCGAGGAGGGCAGAATTTTCATCGAACCTCAGGGATTCTGCGTGATGGCGGGCATCGGTACAGAATCCGGTGAAGCCGCCCGGGCGCTCGATTCTGTCCGTGAACACCTCGAAACCGATTACGGCATCATGCTGCTTCAGCCGGCGTATACCCGGTATCATGTAGAGCTGGGCGAGATTTCCTCCTACCCGCCCGGATATAAAGAAAACGCAGGCATTTTCTGCCACAACAATCCCTGGGTTTCCATCGCGGAAACGGTCCTGGGACATGGCGACCGTGCTTTTGAGATCTACCGGAAGACCTGCCCTGCCTATCTGCAGGATGTCAGCGAAGTGCACCGTACAGAACCCTATGTCTATTCCCGGATGGTAGCCGGACGGGACGCGCACTTCTACGGCCAGGGGAAGAACAGCTGGCTCACCGGGACCGCCGCGTGGACCTTCACAGATATTTCCCAGTATATCCTGGGCATTTATCCCACACTGAACGGACTTTCCATTGATCCCTGCATTCCGCACGATTTCGGCGATTACAAGGTCCGGCGCATATACCGCGGCGCTGTCTATGACATTGAAGTAAAGACAAACGGCAGCCAGAAAGGCGTGAAGTCCATGACCGTCAACGGAGCAGAGGTGGAAGGAACACTGATCCCCTTCGATCCGGAAGTGAAAGAATACCACGTGACAGTTCATATGTAAGGAAACGGGGGGCGGCGCCCCCCGTTTTCCTTTATTTTTAAACCTGATAAACCGTGTTTCCGTCACAGACGG
>CACZQT010000193.1 GCA_902783295.1 uncultured Lachnospiraceae bacterium | reverse complement strand
GTCCGTTTCGGCTCTGTAACCGTGACTGCACATTTAAGGGTCTTTCCGAGAACCTTTGCGGTAATGGTCGTGGTGCCGGCGGTTTTGGCTGTAACCGTTCCGTTCTGCACGGCGGCAATGGCAGCATTGGCAGATTTCCAGGTAACCTTCGGTTTCGATGTCGGACCGGATACTTTTAAGCTGCTGTTTTCGCCGACTTTCAGGGACAGACTGCTGCTGCTCAGCTTCGGTGTTTTATCCACGATCACAGTGCACTTCAGGGTCTTGCCGGCGACTTTGGCGGTGATGGTAGCCTTGCCGACTTTATTAGCCGTGATTTTACCTTTGCTGCTGACGGCAGCGACTGATTTCCTGCTGGTTTTCCATGTGACTTTCTTTTTGGTGCCTTTGACTTTCAGTGTTTTTGTCTGCCCTTTCAGCAGGACCACTTTCGTGGCGGAGAGCTTAATGGCGGCTGCCTGTGCGGCAGGGACAAAGCAGAGTGCTGCCAGCAGGCAAAGAAGAGCTGTAAATAATGTTCTTTTTTTCATAAATTCTCCTTCCTGAAGAAATACGGATGGATCAGCATGCCTTTATTTCCAGGTGATATATCCGCTGACAGGGGCCAGGTAGGCTTTGCTGCTGGTTACGGTTTTGTAGCGGCTGCCGGTGTAGTAATCGCCGAAGCCGTTATCCGCCCGGTAGTAGCTGCCGGTCTGAGTATCATACACCCGTTCATAGCCCAGGGTGGCATCGCTGCGTTTCTGGGAGGCAACGTCCGAGCTGGTACTGCGCTTTTTATAAGAATCCATGATCATGTCGCTCATCTCGCGGCCGTTCTGCACGCCTTGGTTGACAGCGTTCATTTCAGCTTCCCATTTCTGGTTCCTGGCATTAATGAATTTCTGTGTAAATGTCAGGGAGGAGAAGCATTTATCCAGGGTGGGCTGCCAGTCGAGGAATTCATTTTCCGGTGCTTTTTCCATGATAACGATATGGGCGTTGGCGGGAAGATTGGCCAGCGCACCGGTAGCATCGATGGTCGCCGTGAAAATGCCTTTTACGGTTTTTTTCGATGCAGTGGATTTTGCGGTTGCGATCAGCACATCCCCGTCGAAGGCGCTCTTCCCGAGATTCTGCTGGACCTTGAAATCGGAAAGCCCGTAAAACTTGGCACAGGTCTCGAAGTAGCCTTTGGTGGAAACTTCACTGAGAAGCGGCAGCTGGGAGTTAAAGTGGCTGGGGTACCAGCTCCAGGCATTTTTGGAAGCCTGCGTTGCGTGTCCGGCCGGAGTCATCAGGCAGAGATAGAATTCACGGTCTTTATGCTTCGGATCGTATACGGAGATGCCATAATAAATCAGGCTGTAATCTGTGAACCCTTTGACTTCTACTTTCACTTTCCATCCCTTGGGAATCTTCATTTTGAAGTACCCGTCGGGATAAGTGTAGGAGGTCATGGTTACCTTGGATACGGCGGAGGCTGTCTTTTTTACATTCGTTCCTTTTTTGGCGCTGACGGTCACCTTGCATTTCAGCGTCTTGCTTCCTACTTTGGCGGTGATGGTTGCTGTCCCCTTTTTCACGCCTTTGACAACGCCATGGGAGGTGACGGTGGCTATCTTTTTACTGGAGCTTTTCCAGGTGACTTTTTTACTGGTTCCCGTTACTTTCAGAGTAGTCTTCTTTCCTGTTGCAACGGTGATGGCGCTCCGCGAAATTTTAGCGGCAGCCTGTGCCGGGGCCGGTGCCATAAAGGCAGCTGCCGTCAGCAGGATGAAAAGAGAGGCTGCCAGAAGGGACAGCCGTTTTCTGAGGAATGTGTTTGCTTTCATAAATTTACCTCCGATTCTTCTTGGCGTAAACGGCACAGGGCCGGTCTCCGGCTTCCCCGGACAGGATCTGCAGGCGGCAGAATACCAGGTTTTTTGACCGGGAAGGCGCAGAAAAAGAAAAACTTCGCTAAAGATATTTTAAAACAATCCGAATAGACGTACAAGAATTCTGCCCGGGAAACATTGCCGGAAAGGTGATGGTTTTGGGAGAGGTCGGGACCTGCGATACCGGGGATGAGTTTATCATCTGTTAAACACATTGTAAAAATTGTTCATTTATGATATCCTGCTCTCATGCGATAATGATCTGAGTCTTCCGCGGATCAGCGTGGATATCCTGGAATAAACGACTGCTGAAGACCCACGAACGAATGGCTGCTGAAAACGGATGCAGAAAAACGGGTGACAGAAACGGACGAGGAAAACAACGGAAATATCGGAAAGGGAAAAGAGGTGCTGATATGAGCCGGGCTTTTGTAAGTGAAAATGACGGATGGAACCTGTGCCTGGTCCGGCGGATCCACTGCAAGGATGCTTCCCTGCGTGGGGACTGTGACCGGGTACCTCCGGTTTGCGTCTACCCGCCGGAGGAAGAAAAGAAGGACGGCGGAAAGCCGGAAGATGCGAAAAAATGACGGTGTGGGCTGAAGACAGCCCACACCGTCATTTTTTCGGCCTTCTTTATACGCGTCTGAATGGAAGGCTGCAGAGGAGGCAGTGATAATTCCTCCGTGGATTTTTAGCCGGGATGCGTTATTTCATAATCTGCTCCAGCTGATCCATAATAAAGCT
>CACZQT010000192.1 GCA_902783295.1 uncultured Lachnospiraceae bacterium | reverse complement strand
TTTTGTGCAGATTGATGATGGAGAAATGGATATCACAGCTTCCGAAGGAATTGAGGCGACGATAGTTCAGATCAACGGCGGAGAGGTTAATATTGCAGCCCGGGATGATGGTATCAATGCAGGACAGAAAAGCAGCAGCTACGGCGCAAAAATCGAGATCAATGGAGGATATATTTCGGTGAGCGTAAGTGCCGGAGATACGGACGCCATCGACAGCAACGGGGATATCATCATCAACGGAGGAACCGTGGATGTGACCGGAAATTCAGCTTTTGACTATGACGGCACGGCAGCCTTCAATGGCGGCACCGTGATTGTAAACGGCCAGGAGGTCAATGCCATTACCGGTCAGTTCGGTGCGGGCAAAGGCGGTATGGGTGGAAACGGCGGTTTTGGCGGAAATGGCGGTTTCGGCGGACGCCGCAGGTAAACAGACCAGGCGGGGAGGGACACAGGCGTCCCTCCCCGGTTTCATCCTGAGTGAAGTACAATGGAAGAAAGCATAGGCGGCAGCAGGCATTAAACGTTCTTCAGAATATCGGTTTACAGCCATCTCCTGTCATGTTATAATGCTGACGAATGTAAAATACAGGCGAACCGAATGCATAAAGCCGGGCAGAAACCGGCAGCAAGGCATTTGACCTTAACTTTTCATCAGTGTGCCGTGGATTCAGATCCCGCACCGCTCATGAATTATGATCCGGATTTCCGAGGAAACCCGGATTTTTTGCTTCCCCTGAGTGGGCTAAAGAGAACGTCCTCATGGTTCATATCAGAGAATATTAAAAGGCAGGCGGAAGGCCTGCCGCGGGCAAAGGAGCCCTGTCGATTATGCAGAATCTGATTTTCAGCCTGAATGTAGTTCTTCCGATTTTTCTGGTGATTCTTCTGGGTACATTCCTGGCAAGGATTCATCTGCTGGATAAGGACGTCTGCGGGAAGATGCTGAAGCTGGTTTTTTATGTGAGCCTTCCGGCATCGATGTTCCAGAGTGTGGCGAATTCCAATCTTCGTGAGACCGTAAACGGAAAGTTTACGGCTTATGCGCTGGGAAGCACCCTGCTGGTCTTTTTTCTGGGCTGGGGTATTTCAAAGCTTGTTCTGAAAGAGAAGGCGCAGATTGCCGCAGCAGCGCACGCGGCTTTTCGCGGGAATTTTGTGTATATCGGCCTGGCTGTCTGCCAGAATCTGGCACAGAAGGAATCCGTTCCTTCTACCGTGATGGTAATTGCCTTTACTGCTCCCCTGTACAATGTACTGGCTGTACTGCTGCTTTCACACTATGACACAGAGGGGGAAAAAGTAAAGCTCGGTACAGAATTACTGAAAATCCTGAAAAATCCCATGATCATCGCCGTACTCGTGGGTGTGCCGTTTTCTCTGCTGCAGATTCCTGTTGTACAGCCGGTGGCGAAAAGCATCAGCTACCTGGCGCAGACGGCCACGCCTCTGGCCCTGCTGCTGATCGGAGCGAATCTCGACATGAAAGCGCTGAAGGCGGACTGGAAAGGGATTGCCGCTGCGACAGTGGTGAAAATTGTATTGGCGCCGCTTCTGGGTACGTTTGGCGCTTACTGGCTTGGGTTCCGGGGAGAAGAACTGATCGTGCTCTATGCCATGCAGGCTGTTCCTTCCGCGGCTAACAGCTATATTATGACCCGGCAGATGCATGGGGATGCGGAACTGGGAGCCGGAGCCGTGATGGCAACTTCCCTGCTGAGTATATTTACCATGACAGCCGGAATCTGGTGGCTGCGTAGTCTGGGACTGGTTTAAGAAACAGGGGAGGGTCCTGCGTCTCCTTTTTTGAAAAAGGAGACGCAGGACCCTCCCCTGTCTCTTGTACATATTTTGCATGCTTTAGACGATGGCTTTTCTTTTCCACTTTCCGACTCTGTACATGGTGAATGTCAGCAAGGCGCCGATGACCCAGGTGATTACCAGGGAAACGTACATCATGTCACACTTGCCCTGGGGCAGTTCCGGCGTGCGGGTGAGCGCTACCAGGCCATAAGCCAGCGGAACGCGGAGAGCTACGGAGTTGATAATGGAAATCCACATGGGCGTGACCGTATCTCCGGCACCTCTCATAATACCGGACAGGCACTGGGTTACTTCCATGGCAATATATCCGACCGCCAGAATCTGCATCATGCGGTAACTTAAATTGATCAGTTCCTCTGTTTTTGTGAAAATTCCCATCAGATGCCGGCCGAACAACAGAATCAGCACCGTCAGTACGGTAGAGATTCCCATGGCAAACAGTGTTCCCTCTTTTGCTCCTTTCACCACCCGGTCCAGCTTTCCGGCACCGATATTCTGGCCGGCATACGTTGTCATGGCGGTTCCGAAGGAAAAGGCCGGCAGCATTACAAAACCGTCAATACGCATGACAATGACATTGGCTGCGATAAACAGTTCTCCGAAGCTGTTGGTCAGGGACTGTACTACGATCATGGACATGGAAAGAATAGCCTGTGTGATGCCGGAAGGCAGCCCCAGACGCACCAGGGAAGCCGTATATTCGCCGCCCGGGCGGATATATTCCTTCTTCAGATCGAAGATGTCTTTCATCTTGGAAAGCTTCCGCAGGCAGAGCATACCGGAGATCCACTGGGCGATGATCGTTGCATACGCCACACCTGCTACGCCCATGCCGAACTTCGCCACGAACGTGTAGTCCAGAATGATATTGAGAACTGTGGCTATCAGCAGGTAGACCAGCGCAGAAACCGAATCTCCCAGTCCGCGAAGCACACCGCCCAGAATATTGTAATATCCGCCGCCTGCTACACCGATAAAAAGAATGGTCAGGTAGGCGGTACACCAGTCAATAATGCTCTCCGGTGTGCTGAGCAGCCGCAGCAGCGGCTTGGCAGCGATAGGCCCGACGATCATAATAAAGAGGGAAGCTGCGCCGGTTAAGGCGATGCAGCAGCCGATGGTGCGGGAAAGCTTTTCACGCTGCCTGGCCCCGAAGTACTGGGAAACCATGATGCTGGCCCCGACAGAGATACCAATGAAGAGCACAATCATAAGGTTGACCAGCGGTCCGGCGCTTCCCACCGCTGCCAGGGCGTTATCTCCCACAAAACGGCCTACGATGATGCTGTCCACGGTATTGTACATCTGCTGGGCGATATTTCCCAGAAGCATCGGCAGCGTAAAGCGGATAATCTGCGTCACAGGCCGGCCGGTTGTCATATTCACCGGTGCAAACAGTTTTTTTGCGTTCATAGGCAATCCTCTCATCCGGGAATACAGAATTCCCGGCATTTCTGGTTATATTACAGGCGGATTCCGTATTTCTTCAGATCCACTCTTCCGTTTATCACTTCAATCCCGTCCGCTTCCAGAAGTCTCTGCTGGGCATGCTCCCCGCCGAAAGCAAATTCACCCGAAAGCCTGCCCTGTGAATTGACGATCCGGTAACAGGGAATCTGATCCGGGTCTGGATTTTTGTGCAGCGCATTTCCCACAGCCCGGCACATTCTCGGATTTCCGGCCATTTCGGCGATCTGCGCGTAGGTTGCCACCTTTCCCCTGGGCACTTTTTTAACCGCCTCATAGATCCGCCTTGCGGCGCTGTCTGTCACCAGGTCGTAGCTTTCGGCGATCATCCGGCGGATTTCCGCATCGGGGATGCTTCCGTCCAGAATAACTGTGTTCCAGTGATCCCTGTTCTGATGCCAGCCGGGAAGGACCGACGGGTAGGTGTTTCTCCAGAGATCGCGCCACTCCGGATCGACTTTTACGTTGATGCAGATCTGCCCGTCTTTTTCATAGGTCCACAGAAATGCCTTCCGGCTGGTCTTTACCCGTACCAGCTGCCAGTTGGCGTCGTGGAACGGCGCATCCTGGTAGGTGTCCGGAAAGCTGAGCCCGAAAGCCAGCGCTTCTTCTCTTGTCGTCATTAATCCCACATCCTCTGCCATTTGGTACAGTGTAGCATTATCATGAAGTGGAAACAAGTATATATCGCATTTATCTTGGAAGGAGAAGGCTCTCTCCTCTATAGGGGGGAGTGAAGAATTCACTCATTTTTGAGGGAGTCCGGTTCGGGATAAAAAGAACTTTCAGCTCTATTGCACGAACAAGACGCACCATGGTATGATTCAGGTGTCAGAGAGAAATGTGGCGAGGCAAATAAATGCTTTCTGCATGGAGCGAGTGCGAAGCACTAAGCCATGCATCGGTTTTCTTCGTTCGCATTCGTACAGACAGGTGTATGGGAGGCTGGTATGAAAAATAAAACGATCCGGGAGTGGGCGGTTCGAATTCTT
Organism: uncultured Lachnospiraceae bacterium; assembly: GCA_902783295.1. Taxonomy (GTDB): domain Bacteria; phylum Bacillota; class Clostridia; order Lachnospirales; family Lachnospiraceae; genus UBA3305. Next base: position 4,279 of record CACZQT010000192.1, on the reverse strand, counting down.
CTTTTGCTGGTGGGGCTTACGATCGCACATCTTGGCGTTACTTTGTTCCTGCAGGCGGATCTGGGTTCTGACCCTTTTAATGTGCTGATCCAGGGACTGTTCCGCCGCATTCCATGGCCGGCCGGTCTGGAAATGACCCACGGCCGTGTGCATATCGGTGTATCCCTGCTCATCATCCTGATTCTTCTGCTGGTGGACCGTTCCTACATACGTATCGGAACGGTACTCTGCATGGCGCTGGGCGGGCCGATTATCGACATGTTTACCCTGCTCCTGCAGAAGGTGATCCACCGGGAATCCCCGCTTCCGTGGCGTCTGTTCTGCCTGGTACTGGGCTGTGTGATCCTGGCGTTTGGAATGACGATGGTGATCAAATCGGAGGCTGGTACGGGACCGAATGACCTGGTAGGCGTTGTGATCAGTGATAAGCTTCACCGAAAATTCGGCATTGTGAGGATTCTGACAGATGTCTGCTTTGCCGGCGCCGGTTTCCTGCTGGGAGGCACGCTGGGGGTCGGAACCGTCATCTGCGCTGCACTGGTCGGACCGGTTGCGCAGATATTCCTGCCATTTTCCCAGCGGATCTGCGAACGTGCACTGGGAAAGCTTTCATAAAGCAGCTGATAAACAGAGCGGAAAACAAAAGGAGGTCAGATATGCCTGTACTTGCAGCATTTATGGTTCCTCATCCCCCGATGATCGTGCCGGATGTCGGCCGGGGAAGTGAAGACCAGATCAGAAAAACCACAGCTGCCTATGAGCGGGTGGCGGAGGAAATCGAGGAGCTGCGGCCGGATACGATTCTGATATCCAGTCCGCATGCGGTCATGTACGCGGATTATTTCCATATTTCTCCGGGAAAGGAAGCGAAGGGATCCTTTGCGTCTTTCCGTGCGCCGCAGGTCCGTTTCCGGGAAGAATATGATGCAGATCTGGTCCGCCGGATCTGCCGCCTGGCGGATGAAAGGTCGTTCCCGGCCGGGACGGAAGGGGAGAGGAATCCGGAGCTGGATCATGGGACCATGGTACCTCTGTGGTTTATCCGGAGGCGGTATAAGGAAGGAAAAATAATCCGCCTGGGTCTGTCCGGACTTCCGCTGACACAGCATTATGAACTGGGAGAAATCATCCGGGAAGCTGTGGAGGAAAGCGGAAAGCGCGTGGTCTTCGTCGCCAGCGGAGATCTGTCTCACAAGTTAAAAGACTACGGCCCGTACGGTTTTGCTGCAGAAGGCCCTTTGTATGATGAACGCATCATGGATGCCTGCGGCAGGGCAGCGTTCGGAGAACTGCTGGATTTTGATGAAACTTTCTGTGACAAGGCAGCCGAATGCGGACATCGTTCATTTACGATCATGGCCGGCGTCTTTGACGGCCGGGCTGTTAAAGCCACAGCTCTTTCGCATCAGGATGTGACCGGAGTAGGCTATGGGATCTGCACGTTTTATCCGGGAGAACCGGATGGCAGCCGACACTTCCTGCAGGCGCATATGGACCGCATGGAAAAAGAAATATCCGAACAGAAAGAACATTCGGATGCGTATGTAAAGCTCGCCAGGAAAGCGCTGGAAGCGTACATACTTCGGCGCGAAACCCTGAAAGTCCCGGAAGGCCTTCCGGCGGAATTGCGGACGCAAAGAGCAGGCGCCTTCGTTTCCATCCACGAGTTCGGAAAGCTGAGAGGCTGTATCGGGACCTTCCTGCCGACCAGAGACTGCATTGCCGAAGAGATTATCGGAAATGCCATCAGCGCGGCGACCCGTGATCCCAGATTTTCCCCGATCACGGCGGATGAACTGAAGTGGCTGGAGATCAGCGTAGATATCCTGGGAACGCCGGAACCGGCTGTGTCCTTCGATGAGCTGGATGTGAAAAAATACGGGGTCATCGTCAGCGCCGGACCTCGCAGGGGACTGCTGCTGCCGGATCTGGACGGAGTAGACACGGTGGAACAGCAGGTGGATATTGCCAGGCAGAAAGCCGGAATCCGCAAAGGGGAGCAGATTTCTCTGCAGCGGTTCGAGGTGGTCCGTCACCATTAAAAAGAACATACAGCAGCGAGGGATGGGATCTGTATATGTCGGTTTTTCGGCCTGCAGCTGTGAGAATTTCCCGGGTCAGGATAAAGAGGAGTGAAGCATGGCAGAATGTGACGTATGTTTCAGACATTGTAAAATTCCGGAAGGCGGGATCGGCTTCTGCGGTGCCAGAACATGTGAGAGCGGAAGGATAACAGCCCGGAATTACGGGCGGATCACTTCCCTGGCGCTGGATCCGGTCGAGAAGAAACCTCTCGCCAGGTTTTACCCGGGGTATCAGATTCTTTCCGTCGGCAGTTACGGCTGCAATCTCCGCTGCCCTTTCTGCCAGAACTACCAGATTTCCTGGTCAAAGGAAGCGGAGCGCTTTGCGGACAGGGCAGATTTTATGTCGCCGGAGGAACTGGCGCAGCTGGCCGATTCCGTCCGCAGCCGGGGAAATATCGGCGTGGCGTTTACCTACAACGAACCGCTGATCGGATATGAATTCGTACGGGATACGGCAAAGCTGGTAAAAGAACGGGGCATGAAAAACGTGCTGGTCACCAATGGTACCGCGAGCCTTCGTGTTCTGGAAGAGCTGGCGCCTTATATCGACGCCATGAATATCGACCTGAAGGGATTTACGGAGAGATATTACCGCGATGTCCTGAAGGGAAACCGGGAAATGGTGATGGATTTTATCGCCGGGGCTGTGAAGGTCTGCCATGTGGAACTGACAACCCTGATCGTTCCGGGAGAGAATGATACGGAAGAAGAAATCCGGGAACTGAGCCGCTGGATTGCAGGGCTGAAAGGACCGGAAGGAGAGCCGGCCGGACCCGAAATCCCACTGCACATTACCCGCTTCTTCCCGCGATTCCATATGACCGACAGACAAGCTACGGACGTAGCCCTGATCCGCCGGCTGGTGGCAACTGCGAAGGAAGAACTGAAATATGTCTATGCAGGAAACTGCTGAAGAGCAATCACAGAAATCATCGGATATGTGCCGGAAGAAACCACTGATAATTGTTGCAATAGAACAGCCGCGGGATTTGTCCCGCGGCTGTTCTTTCCCCGGCGTGCCGGTTGGCACAGCCTTTTCTCTTATTTTACAGTCACCTGAATGCTCGCGTATACACCGTTCTGCGCGTACGCGTAGATGGTGCAGGTTCCCGGGCCGACGGCAGTGATCTTCCCCTTGGAACTGACCTTGGCTACACCCAGGTCACTGGACTCCCAGGCAACTTTCCGGTGCGTATTTACCGGCAGATTGCCGTTCTTTACCGTTGCCGTAATCGTTTTGCTCTTGCCCTTCTTCAGGGTAAGGGCTTTGACGTTTTTCTTCTTCAAAGTCAGGGAAACACCTGCAGGGTTGCCCTTTTTGCCGCCCAGTGTGGCAACATGAATGGTTTTGGAGGTGGCCAGTACTTTTTCACCCTTGACGGCTACGACCATCACTTTGTAATACGTACCCTTCTTCAGCTTCTTCCTGGTCCAGCTGGTTTTGGTCTTTTTCAGGGTAGCCAGCTTCAGGTATTTCTTGCCCTTCCCACAGCGGTTGCCGTAGATAATATATTTCGCAGCCCCCGGCACTTTCTTCCAGGTAATCTGGATGGATTTAGATGTCTTTGAAACGCCTTTTGCCATCAGCAGGGCGTAGGTGGAGCCTTTTAGGTCCTTCGTATCGTCCGTTACCGAGAAGATTTTGCCTTCTTCCTTTGCCAGAGCGGCGGGCTTTTCCGGGGTGATGGCATCCGGGGCATAGACAACGGCGGAGGTTTCGGCCGGTGCGGAAGTTCCGGGCGTTTCGGGAGATTCCGTGTTTCCGGGGGTCGCCGGGGTTTCAGCCGGTTCAGAAGTTCCGGGGGATTCAGGAGATCCCGGCGTTCCGGCCGGCGGAGCATCCTTGGTGATGGTAAAAGTCCCGCTGGCAGTACTCTGATAATTACCGGTTCCCGCAACTGTTACGGTAGCTGTGCCGGTTTCAATGTTATTGGAATAGGAGACTGTGTAATCCGTACCTGCTTTCAGGATAACATCATCCAGCTTCACAACAGGCTCCGGTTTCAGTTCCTTCCCGGTGTATTTCTGGGCGGCTGCCGTCACCTCGGCACCTGCCAGGGATTTAGGGCTGATCGTAAAAGTTCCCGTAACACTGCCGTTGCAATTACCGGTTCCGCTTATGACAACAATGCCCATACCCACATTGATGTTGCTGAAGTATTCTGCCGTGTAATCAGTACCGCTCTTCAGGG